>CALAPX010000025.1 GCA_937888355.1 uncultured Spartobacteria bacterium | reverse complement strand
CGCCATGCATCGTTCGAGGATCTGGCTAAAGTGATGAATATCTCCCTTGAACTTGGCTACCCCACAGTGATCGCAACCTCGGAAACGCCTTGAAGTCCTCCCCCCTCCTTTTTAACTGGCCACATCGGCACCGCATCCAATTTCTCCTGCCTGCGACCATTGTTATTGCAACACTCGCCCACGGGTCTGTCCTCTTCCTGATCGGCATCGTGCATCCAACCCCTCGTTTTGATGGCCCAAATCCCGCACGCGTCTACTTTCTTCCACCTGAAAGCGCATTCCACTCCCGCATACAAAGCCTTCTGATTTCCTCTGATCCCGCGCTCTACGCCCCAAAGCATGGTCTCCCGACTTCGGACATAGCCACCACTGCCACCTACACACCACAATTCGAAATCGACAAACCCTCCCTGATTACTCTCCCCCCACGCCTAAAAGCTCGTGACAAATTCTCGTTGCCTACCGGCGCAGTTAAGCTCCCGGGACACGCAATCTCCACCCCTCCACGCCAAGTCCTGAAAGGGAAGTCGATCCACCTCACTGGCGACCTGAAAAATCGGGCAACCGAAAACCTGAAGCAAACCATTGAACTTCTTCCGTTACCGACCGACTTTGAACCCTCTTCGTTTCTTGTTGGCATTTCTGAATCGGGCGCCGTCATTCACATTACCCCCTACCGCTCGACTAGCGACCCGGCAACCGATACCCAGCTGCTAAATATCATCCGCTCCCTCCGCTTTAGCTCCACCGAGACGCCAGGAACAGCGTGGGGAATGATCGAAATCCATTCCAGAACCACGCCATGATCCGCCTTCCCCTCCCATGGCTTGTCTTCATGGCCCTTTTTATTTTCCTGACGGGCATCATGGTGGCTTGGATCGGATATGCAATCGTCCGCAACCGCGCGGAAAAACGCAAACTGCTAGCTTGGACCAAATGCCCTGTTTGCTCCTTTCGTCACAAGATACAACCATCACCCTCACCAACTCGCTGCCCTCAATGCGGCAGCCTGAACGAACACCACCCGCTTCAAGTAATCTGAGATTCTTGCATCAATCGATGCGATCTTGACCTGAGGATACCAAGCTGGTTTATCCGTCGCATGTCACTCAACGAACCCTTCCTTCCGCCCGCCGGTATCATTGCCAACATGAGCAAAGCGGACCGTGACACTCTTAGTTCCTATGGGACATTCCACATTGCACAACCGGGATACGCTATAATCGAACAGGGTAAACCCCATGGAAAACTTTTCTTCACAATCAGTGGCTCATTTCATGCCCGCCGCAAGGATGCCGGGTCGGATATTCTTCTTGGAAAAATAACGACCGGCGACTGGATTGGCGAAGTCGACATCTTTGATCCCTGCAGCGCCGTCTGCACCGTGATTGCTATGGAACCCTCTCAGTATTGGGTTATTACCCGGAAATCCCTCGAGGAATACATCAATAATTACCAGACTGCGGGAAACATTATTTTGATCGGGCTCGCTTCCACGCTCGGACGCCGAGTGCGAGACATTACCCAGAAACTCTCAGAACAATCGGAACTCTCTAAAATTCGCGAGTCCCTTTTCCATGATGTGCCGGCTTCAGAAGCCTGATCACCATTCTGGTCAACCCTCTTCCTGACGGTCCTCAGCCCGCTCTTCGAAGCGGGTAAACTCCTCCAGAAAGGTCAGCGGCACGTCTCCGGTGGGGCCATTGCGCTGCTTTGCGATGATCAGTGTGGCCTTCCCGGCGGCCTCTTTTTTTTGATCATCGTCCTCTGCATAGTATTTTTCGCGAATCAACAAACCCACGACATCGGCATCTTGTTCGATCGTTCCTGATTCACGAAGGTCACTGAGACGGGGACGCCCTTTGGTTCCACCGGTCCTCTGCTCGGGATTACGATTCAACTGAGCCAACACAATGACAGGAACTTTCAACTCCTTGGACAATGCCTTGATTCCATAAGAGATTTCCTGAATTTCAATCTGCCTATTCTCCTGCGCTCGACGCGAACTTGATCGGAGCAATTGGAGATAGTCGATCACAATCAACTCAATCTTCTCACGATTTCGCAAACGACGCGCCTTCGCACGCAATTCCAGAATGCTCAAGCCCGGCGTGTCATCGATAAATATTTTGGACTTGGACAAGGAAGCCGCAGTTGCTCCCAAATTCGCCATATCGGCTTTTCCAATAAAGCCATCGCGAAGTTTCTTGGAGTTGACACGCGCTCTTGAACATAACAACCGCTGCACCAATTGGTGTGAACTCATTTCCAAACTGAAAATCGCTACAGGCTTGTTACCCTCCAATGCGACATGCTCTGCGATATTCATCGCAAGAGCCGTCTTACCCATGGATGGACGGGCCGCGATGACAAACATCTCGCCTTCATGCATTCCATTGGTCATGCGGTCTAGTTCCGCAAACCCTGTCGAGACACCGGTGATACTGCCTTTTAGCGCGACCAACTTTTCGATACCTGTAATAGCGTCGTTCACCATGTCCTTCATCGAAGGAAGAGCGGTTCGGAATCTCTCCTCACCAATCTCAAGCACCCTAGCCTCAACCTCGTCGAGAAGCACTTTTACGTCTCCCTGCTCCTCGTGCGCCCGGGCTACATACTCGGTGCAGGTCGAGATCATTTGCCGGAGAAGGAATTTTTCCTTGATGATCTCACGATAGTAATCCGCATTGGCTGCCGTAGGCACAAAAGCAAACAACTCTGTGACGGCCCCCGCACCACCGACCTCATCCAGCATCCGCCGATCCTCAAGCGTTTGCGTGATTGCAATCAGATCGATCGGCTTCCCGGTATTTCGCATCTCGACGAGCAACTCGAAGATCGCCTGGTGCGCTGGTAGATGAAATTGCTTGGCCTCCATCTGCGCCATGCAATCGTCAAGAACCGTTGCGGAATGCATGATCGATCCCAGCAACCCCTTTTCGGCATCAATGCTCTGAGGCAATGGGCGGTGAGCATCAGGCAAATAGGCGGCACCTCGACCTGTATAATCAGGCTTTTTGCCGCGGCCTTTGCTATCGCGCTGCGAAGTAGCGGTCTGAATTGGCTTTTGTTCGGAAGATGCCGAAGCCATCAGTTAAAAATTAAGAGGTGCAGTTCTACAGGGGAATTAACAAGTCCACCGGGACAGAGAGCATTTATAGCGCCCTCTGCTCCTAAAGGAGGACACTTCACTCTTTGGATGAGGCTTCAGAAGACGCGACATGAACTTTGACTTCGAGCTTTAAGGTCGCTGTCACATCAGGGTGCAATTTCACACTGACAGAATGTTCACCACTTTCCTTGATCGCCTTATCCAGCACCACCGCATGCTTGGGTAGTTCCACAAGCTTGAGATCTGCCATGATGCGGTCGTGAACATCCTTCGCAGTCACGGATCCAAACGCCTTTCCGCTGCCGCCGGCTTCCAATGTGAAGACAGGCGAAAGTTTGTTGATCTTAGACGCCAACTCCTCGGCGGCGGTAATTTCACGAGCCTCACGCTCTGCGCGCTTGGCCTTCAAATGATTGATCTGGCGGAGTGAACCGGCAGTAACTTCCAAGGCCTTGCCTTGAGGAAGGAGGAAATTGCGGGCGAAGCCGCGGCGGACTTTAACTTTATCTGCCTCTGCGCCGAGATTGGGAATGTTCGCGGTAAGAATAACTTCAGTGTATGCCATAAATAGAGATTGGTTCGAGCGGGCCGATGAAGCTATCGGATGACAGAACGATGTCAAGAAGCCCGCAAATGGAATTTTTCAAGCCT
>CALAPX010000024.1 GCA_937888355.1 uncultured Spartobacteria bacterium | reverse complement strand
TCCTTGTTGCTGATACATGGATTGAGCCTTCTCCATAGCTATGAAGGACGTTTCCAATAGGGAGCGCTGGCTATCAAGTTGGCGCTCAAATGCTTCGATTTGCTTGTCGAGGCTCTTGGATTGACGATCCATTGAATCTGTCTGTGTTTTGAATGTGCCTGGCGCGCTGCTTGTTGTTCCGAGGAGGTTCTCAAGGTAATCCTCCATGCGGGTGATCAACCCGCCTGTCTCATTGGTAAAGTAATCAATGACATCCTCAGTAGAGTCGGCGAGCATAGATTCCAATTTGCTACTATCGGTAATCGAAATCGTGTTTTCGATGCCTGCGAAGTTGATCCCCATGTCCGAGAGGCGCTTCACGCTGCCAGTAAGGGCGGCATTGTCCTCGTATAGCAGGCGCCGGGTGTACCGGGAGATATCCGCAAGTTCGCGATTACCGGCGAGGATTGCCGCGCTGACCTTTTCCCCACTGACGTCCACCTTGGTGTATTTCTCAATTGTAGCCTGTACAGCATTGTATTTGGATATGAAATCGTTCAGCGAAGACTTGGTTGCCTCACTGTCAGCGGCGATCGTTAGCGTTTGAGGGTCACTTTCAGTTGTGGCCGTCACGCTTAATCCAGAAATTCCATGCGCGGTTTCATCCAGAACATTACTTCGGCTGGTCATCGTGCTCCCTCCGTTGATGGTGAACTGGGCATCCGATCCAGCAGCAAATAGTCCGCTGCTCAAGCCCATCGCATTTGCCAACTGACCACTATCATTGGTCACAAAAATTCCTACATCGCCAGTCGTCTTGTTGGTCAGGACAAACTTGCCTGCGCCATAGTCATAACTCGCATTCACTCCGGCCGATGATGCGTTGATTTTATTTAAAATCGACTGAACGCTTTCACTCGTGCTGTAGGAGATCGTCTGCCCATTAATATCGAATGAGCCATCGATGATAGGTCCACCGGAAAAATTCGCACTCGAGATAGGATTCGTTAGGCTTATCGCCCCCAGAGCTGAGGCACTTGTTACCGAACCCGTGTTGCTGCCGGTGGACAGCTTCATTGCCTGCAAAAAATTGCTCGAGTCATTTGCTGCACCCAACTTGATCTGAGAGGCACTAGACAATACCAGCTTGTCCGTCGCTGCATCATAGGTTGCTGTGGCTGTTGGATCTGACACTTGAAGAGCAGCCTGAATGTCATCCACCACAGACTGGAGTGTATTTGCTGTAGAACTGATCGTTACGACTTGCCCATTAACCGTCAATGTTCCAGCGGTTACTGTTCTTCCCACATTGAGAGAAGCCAAGCTTGCGGTGCTTGGATCTCCGCTCGGGACACCGGGGCCTGCAACCCCCGCCACTCCTTCCAATTTTGCAGCAGTAGCTTTTTGTGTCAGTTCGAAAACGTACTGCCCCACCGGGGTGTCTTTAGTTGCCGACGCACTCCAATCAGTCGTCGAACTCGAAAAAGCAGCCGAGCGCTTCAAAACTGTATTTTCCGACCCCAATCCCTCTAAGCTGGATTTCAAGGAAGTCACCAAGCCCTTGATTTCATTTAGAGCACTCGTCTTTGAAGCGAACTTGCTTTTCTCGGCACGCATCCGGTTCTGCGGCGTGCGGCTTACCTCGATGAGTTGATCTACGATCGACTGCCAATCAAATCCTGAGGCTAATCCTGATAATGCAAGACCCATAATAATTATTCAATCGGCGTTATTTAGTGGAACTTGAGGGGTTTTTTCAAAAATACACTCGCCCTTGGATTGGTGAGCTTACCCTTAGTGCGACGTTTTAGTTGCATACACGCTTGCGTTGTCAAACATCGCCTCTTCAAGAATCGTCATCGGTTGTCCTTTGCGGTCCATTTCCTGGAAAAAGCAACTTTCATAGCCAGTGTGACAGGCTCCTGTCGTCTGCTCGACTTCAAAAAGAAGCACGTCCTTATCGCAATCGATAAACCAGCGAACCACACGCTGGGTGTGACCGCTAGTCTCCCCTTTCAACCATAGTTTTTTTCTCGACCGGCTCCAGTAGGTCATCATACCGCTCTCAAGCGTCATTGCCAACGACTCACGATTCATCCAAGCAAACATTAATACCCGTCCGCTTGGTCGCTTGTTTCCGGTCGCTTCCTGCACAATAACAGGAATCAACCCCTCGCTAGTAAATTTGAAATCGTACTCCACAAGATTGCCAATTGTTTCCTATGGGATACCCTTGCAGCACTCGGGAGACAACACAAAGAAATGAGCGAAACCACCCAGCCCATCGAAGCTATCCCGCGCCATCGCTTCCTACCTTGCGATTCTCTTCGAGTAACCCTTTCGGATATTGAGCCCCTTATCCCTATTGATCGGCTCCTTCGTTCGGCCCATCTGGGAGAAACTCTAGACCTCCCTACCGCAACGGTTTTTGCCCACATCGTTCCTCTGCTCTCCATGAGTCAACTATCCAGCCTCTGCCCTGATTACGTTGAGCCTTCGGCAGAATTGATCCGCTTACCTGCGCAATCCCTCGCGGTTTTCTATCCCTTAAATGAAACGGCCGTCCGCTCGGGTGATGCCCCATTTACTCCCTTAATCGACACATCCCTTCACTCTCCGATCGCCAACCTCTCCAACCTTTCAATTCCGGCAACACTTGAGGAACTTCTCGAACCCAATCCAATCCCTGAGCCGGTAGAGGAACCTACCGCTCCCCTGGATCCCTCAACACAAGAGCCACACACCACGCTCCTTGAAGAACCCCCAGAAACGCTGCCCCGCAAACTTGCCGAGATTTTTCCGAACCTTCCTATCTTCCGCCGAGTGGAACAATTTTCCACCCCCCCTCAGCACCCCACAGCTATCGTGGGCAATGTGGATTCCGCAGCTCCCACTAGTTCGCTCCCAGAAGAAACTCGAGAGGCTCTTCAATCTCTGTTCCTCACCGATGAAGATATCAATTTGCCTAAAGTTATCGAATTGTGCGGATCGCTTCCCGGCATCGAATCCTGTGTTCTTGCCCATGAAGACCGAGTACTATCCTCGCACAACGTCCCCGTTGGACTCGACCTCGTCTCCCTCAGTTCCCATGCCTCTGCAATGCTCCAGTCAATGCAGGATGCCTCACAGAAAATGGGCATCGGCGACATTCCTGCGGTCACACTCCATACGCCGAAGGGCCCACTCAGCATTCTTCAGCAGGAGCGCCTCACACTCATAGTCCTCCATGGCAAGCGAGGATTCATCCCTGGCGTGAGGGAAAAAATGACCGCAACCCTCGCTGAACTCAACCGCTCACAACTTCAACTCCCCGCGCCGAAGGCGATGCCTGCCAAATAGTCTCAGCTACTATACGGGAAATCTCCATTGCGGCATCCCCAAGCAATCATTTAGAAACTACTGCACCATGTTGGAACTTTTGCAAAAAGGTGGTCCGCTCATGTGGTTGATTCTGGCTGCCAGCATCACTGCCATGGGAGTTTTCGCCGAACGTCTTTTTTTTCTCCACCGAGCTTCTATCCACACCGGAGATTTCCTCCGAGGCCTCGCAAATCTTCTCAAATCAAAAAATTTCTCAGAAGCGGTTCAGGAGTGCGCAGGTACCCCTGGACCAATCCCACGCGTTCTGCATTCCATCTTGCTGAAACACGGATCCCCTCGCGCCGAGCTCCGAGAAATAGCCCAAGAGGCAGGCCAACTTGAAGTCCCCCGTCTGGAGCAAAACCTTGGTCTCCTAGGCACCATTGCCTACGCCACCCCATTGATCGGTCTCTTGGGCACGATCCTCGGTCTCCTTTCAGCATTTCAGCAAATAACTGCCCACGGGGGTTACAGCACAGCTGCTGAAATTTCCGGCGGAGTCTATCAAAGTCTCCTGACCTCTGCAGCGGCCCTCACAGTGGCTATTCCCGCATTTGTGGGCCATAGCTACCTGACATCCCGCGTCAATGATGTCATCCATGACATCGAACGGGCGGCCATCGAGTTACTGGAAATCCTCGACACCCCATCCGCGCCTCCAGACAGGCAGTGAAAATAGCGCGCTCCCCATCGCCTCACCCGGCATTCCTGTTTATCGCACCCTCTCTGGATGTGATTCTTGCCCTTGTTTTTTTTATAATTCTTAGCACATCGTTTCTTCTCCAGCCCGGAGTTGAGGTTGCTGTTCCCGACTCGCCTTTCCTGCTCGCCCCGCAACGCGACCCCCTGATTGTCAGCATCCTCTCCGCCCCGATGTCTTCGATCTACTTTGAAAACGAGGAGGTTGATGCCGTCAAACTCAGGCAAAAACTCCAGTCGAGCAAATCCCGCAACCACACCCTCATCATCAATACTGACCGCCAT
>CALAPX010000023.1 GCA_937888355.1 uncultured Spartobacteria bacterium | reverse complement strand
GGAACTGATGTTGCTAAAAAACTCTCGCATGGGTCGCTTGTCCCGCCAACCCGATAGGGATGGTTGCCATGGCCCCTCCTTTGGGGGAAAATAGTAACTATGCGATCATTGCGCCTCAAAAGCGCCAAATCGGATGGGGATTCCGAGGTGCAAAAGGTCGAGAGGTTGGTGCGCTTGCATATCACGCAGGGGCTGGTGCCGAGCCCCAATTATCGCCTCAGCGCGAGGAAGCTAGCCAAGGAGCTTAAGGTTAGCAGGGACACGACATGGCGCGCGCTTCGACTCCTGGCCGGCGAGCAATGGGTTCAGATCGGTCGGCACGGGGGATTTCAGGTTCACCCAAGCCACTGGCCGGATCGCAAACATCTTCCAATCTGCCGGGTGGCGTTTCTTGCTGAGGGAGATGGCAAGATTTCCGGATCACTCTTTTCCGCGCTTTATGCGGAACTTGCCGCCGTCGCACCGGAGCATCGCCTTGAAATCTCGCCGGTTTGTGTGCCGTTTCCCCAATCCCTCGATCCCTCGCTTCTGGCCGGGTTCGACGTCGTTGTCCTGACCGCGAGCTGGGCCCGGACATTTTCCCCGATCACGGAAAGCCTCCAAATCCGCACGATCGGACTGGAGTGCGGATTGAGAGACCATGTCGCCAATGCGATCCGCACGGATTTTTTTCGAGGGGGCGAAATGCTTGGGCACCTGCTGATGCGTCATAAGCCGGACCGCGCGGTGGTTTTCGTTTCGGCCTGCTCGCGGGGTGTTGAGGAGGAGATTGAGCTGCGTACCCTGGGGTTTTTGAAAGCCTGGGTCGAGAGCGGGAGGATGCGCTCAGAAGTCCGGGAAGTGCTTCTCCCGGCCAACCACTCGGCACATGCCGAACATGTCACACGCCAAGTGGAAAGCGAAGCTCCCGGAACGGTGTATTTTCCCACGACACTCCCCTTGGCGCACCTGACTTTAAACGCCCTAAAGCTCGTTCAGGCGAAGGTGCCCCAGGAGCCGGTTGTCGGCACCTTCGATCTTTTAGATGAAGGGGCCAGGCCGATCTTTGAAAATTTGGTCGTGGTGCAGCCCAACGTTGTCAAGATGGCAACGGTGCTTACGGAAAGCATCAGAAAGCTCTTCATGAGCGAGAAAAACAACGCGGTCGGTATTGTGAATGTGCCTCCCATCATCTCCAAGACACGGAAGTGAAAAGTTGAACTGCAGGCCCCGCCTGCAGGAAAATGCAGGGGATGAAACAACCACTTCCCCCAGAGGAGACTCCCCAAGTTCCATTGATTTTGGACAGCAGTGATGCGCCTCTTCACCTTGCGGAGTGAAGAGAGGCCTTAGAGAATCTGCCGCCGGCTTTCGTTCTTTCAGCCGGCCAGTTCGTCGGGGGTGTCGAACGTGAAAGCATGCTTCCCCGGGCCGACGGGAATCGTGACGAGTTTTTCGCCATGGTAGGCCAGACCTTCAAGCGGTCGGCCATCCTTTTTCAGCGATCCGGCAACCGCGGCAGGCAATTCAACAGATGCCGAGACGTTCGCGGGAATTTCGATTTCCCAATGCGTGACATTGGATCGGGATTTCCACCGGCTGGAAATCGGGCCGCGAACGGTTTGGTGGCGGCAGGAGACTTCGTCAAAGAGAAAGCGGGGGCGTATTCCTACCGAAGCAAAACCGGGCGAGCGCGGCTGGATGCCGGCGACATCCTCGAAGAGCCAGGTGAGCAAGTCGCCGAGAAGCATGACATGGTTTCCGGAATTCATCAGCGGGTCTGCGGTGTTGCCGTTCCACAGCTCCCAGATGGTTGTTGCGCCCTCGCGGATCATATAGCCCCAGCTGGGATACTCCTCGCGCGTGACGAGGGCGCGGGCGATGTCCGCGCGTCCGTAGGCGGTGAGCGTTCGCAGGAGCCACTGCCCGCCGATAAGCCCCGTGCCAAGCACCGGCTGGCCGGATTCATAAATCTTGGAGATCAGGAACTGAAACACCCGGGCCTTTTCGGACTCCGGAACCAAGTTGAAGGCCAGTGGCAGAAGCGCTGCCGTCTGCGCGCCATTATCATAGCAGCCTTTGGCGGGATTATAAAATCGGGCGTTCAGGGCATCGCGGAGTTTCTCGCGGGTGCCCAACCAGCTTGCCGCCAAATCCTGCCGCCCCAGCATTTTTGCGAACTCGGCAGCCATCTCGAGGTTTCGGGCCAGGAAGCAAGAGGCCATGATTGTCGGATGGGTCTTGCGGTCCGCGCGTTCCGAGTGGATGAGGTGCGGGGACTCGGGGGGGACGCACCAATCCCCGTAAATGTCCCTGTCGATCAATCCCCGATCCAAATACCCGCAAAGGTGGTCCAACCAGCGGCGCATGGCCTCGAAACTCCGCTCCACCGTGCCCGTATCGCCATAGTGACGGAGGAGCCAGTGGGGAATGAACGTTACGCAGCTCGGCCAGGTGACAGTATCGGTGAACATACGCCAGAACGGCGGGGCGATGTCGGGCACACATCCGCTCGGCGTCTGGGCAAAGCAGATATCGTCCATCCATTTGGAGTAGAGTTTGGACACGTCGAAAAGAAACATTTCTCCCGGGGCTCCCCCCGCGCGGTCGCCGAGCCAGCCCATGCGCTCGTCCCTTTGCGGGCAATCGGTCGGCATGCTGCGGTAGTTCCCGCGAATCCCGCGGGCGGACGCCTCGACGATCTTGTTCACGAGATCGTTCGAGCAGGTGAACGCGCCGGTCGTGTCCACCTCATCGTGCACAAAGCAGGCCTCGACGTTTCGGGGTGCGGCGTTTCCCCGCAGTTCCATGTAACGAAAGCCATGGTAGGTGAACTTGGGCTCGTAGTCGGTGATCCCCTCGCGCAGGGTGATCGTGTTGGTGCAAAGGGCCGAACGCAGATTCTCCGTGGCCAGCACATCCTTGGACTCGAGATTTTCCGCATGGCGGAGCATGACGATCTCTCCGGCACGGCCTTCAAGCTGTAGGCGTGTCCAGC
Source organism: uncultured Spartobacteria bacterium (assembly GCA_937888355.1). Taxonomy (GTDB): domain Bacteria; phylum Verrucomicrobiota; class Verrucomicrobiia; order Chthoniobacterales; family Terrimicrobiaceae; genus UBA967. The sequence continues at coordinate 2,956 of CALAPX010000023.1, read as the reverse complement.
CGACCAGGTTGCACCCAAAATCATAGATTGTTGTGCCGAATTTGGTCTTCCATGAATTGATGGGAGCGAAGCGCTCTGTCACGCGGATCGGCGCGCTGCTCTGCCCGGCGATGCGACCCAAGGGAGCGGCGACGAGCCCGGCAGGCGCCCAGGCCTCGCCGGAAAATCCCGGCAGGGCCCAAGCCGGATCCTCTTTGCGGGCGTCGTAATGCTCGCCGTCAAATTCGTTGTTCCAGCCGATCGGGCCGGAGGCCGAAAGGCTCCAAGAGCTATCGGAGACGAGGCGCGTGGTGGTCCCGTCGGCGGAGGTGATCTCGAGCTGCAAGAGCAGCTTTGGGCAACCGTAGCTTTCCATCGGAAACGGAATCCGGGCGCGGGGCGCAAAGTAGCGCCCGTTTCCCAGAATGCAGCCAATGGCATTGGCCCCCTCGCGAAGCAGACCCGTGACGTCAAACGCCCGGTAAAAATAGTTCGTATTGTAATCGGTGGCATGCGGCGAGAGCACCTCGTCGCCGACTTTGACCCCATTGATCCAGGCCTCGGAGAGGCCGAGTCCGGAGAAATACAGCATCGCCTTTGCCGCCGGCCGGTCGGTCGAAAATTCCCGGCGCAGGTATCTGGCCGGGAGGCTGGGATACTCGATCACGCTTTGCAAGTTCCAGGGGGCTACCCCGAAGCTGCCCAGGACACGGACCGGGGAATCTGCCCCCCCGCGCTGGCAGGTCCAGGATCCGTCGGATAGAATCGTCAGCCCCCCGCGCCATTCCCGGCGCATGATGTCCATTCCGAATTCCCGGGTGGTCTCGACGACTTCCGCCCCGCCCGCGAGGAGACGAAAGATCACTCCGGCATGTGGGTCACGGTCGTGCCGCTTCCGGGCACGGATACGTACCCGGTTCTCGCCCGCCCGCAGCGGGGTTTCGATACGAAGCGGGATGGGGAAGAGGTTGGAATCGCTCTGCGCGCGCAGAAGATCGCAGACGGGGGTCCCATTGATCTCAACCTCCGCCTCGTCGTCGGCTAGCCCCCAAAGGAATCCGGTGCAGGCCTCCTCCAGGCAGAAGGTTTTTTCAAAGCAGACTTCTCCGGGGCCAGTGACCTGATCCCAGATCCAAAACGCGCCAACGAACGGATCGGTGGGGCGTTCGGTCACGGAATCTCGCCCGATCCAGTGCGCCGACCAGTCGGACGGCTCCAGAAGCCCGACCGTCCAAGTCGCGACTGCGCTTTCGATCTGACGGTTCGACTCGTCGCGGACAAACACCTTCCAGTTACACGTCATGCGACTTTCGATCTTTCGGCCAGCGTAGCGGATTGAGGTGCTCTGGTTACCTGTCACCCAGCCGCTGTCCCAAAGTGGACTGTCGCCGCCTTCAAGTGCCCCCTCCCAGGCGACCACGCGCCACTCCTTTTGCATCGAGCTTCCGGGCTTCGGGTCGGAAAGCTCCCAGCTGAAATCCGGAGTGCGGGAATGGAGGCCGGTGGGGCTGGTGAACAGACAACAACGTAGGTTGGTAATAATCATGGTTTGGGTTGGGAATCGTATTTCATCGCCGTATCCCCGATGGCTTTGGACCATTGGCGGAGGGCGGCATGAAGCCGGGCGAACTCAGACTGGTAGGCGCGGTCCCCGGCCAGATTTTTCATTTCGTCGGGGTCGGCTGCGGTTTCGTAAAGTTCGAAGGCGGGGGTCTGACCGCCCAGGGGTTGAGGGTTCATCCACGTCAGGAATTTGTAGGCTTCGGGGAATTGGTCTTTGACGCGGATCGTCTCGGCGTAAGCGCGATTCCCCCAGGGCTTGGGATCCTTCAGGTCGGCATTCACCTCGCGCTCCTTATCAAGCCCTTCTCGGACGATGAGTTGGAACCGGTCATCCAGAACCGTGCGCTCCTGCATGCCACGATCCGGAGCCAGCGGTCGGTGCGTAATTTCGGCAAATATGAAATCATGAATCTTGGCTTTCATATTTCCCTCCAGCACCGGCCGCAGTGTGCGGCCATCGCACTCGGCGAGTGCCGGCAGGCCGAGCAGATCGAGCAGCGTAGGCATGATGTCCACCGTGCTGACCAGCGAGTCGCTGCGCCCCTCGGTGGCCAGGCCAGGGGCCCGGATGATGAGCGGGACGCGCAGGCCCAAACTGTTGAGCATCATTTTCCCCCGCTGGAAGGCCGGTCCGTGGTCGCCGGCAAATACCACGATCGTATTGTTCTCCTGCCCGCTCAGACGCAGCGCCTCCAGCGCCTGGCCGACTGCCCGGTCTGCCAGCTCAATGGCCGCGAGATATTCCGCCCAATCCTGCCGCATAACCGGGGTGTCTGGCAGGAACGCCGGGAGCTTCACCTGGTTCGGATCAACACGGATCGGCACCAGATCGCTGTTGGGAAACGGCCTGTGGGATTTCCCGATGTTATACAGCAGGAACCATGGCTTTTTCGCTTCCCCCGCGCGGTGGATGAAATCTGTTGCCACCTGCTGGTTGGGTTCGCGAAGGAATTCGTCGTAAGGAAACTTCTGATTCGGGGCAACGTGGAGCTTATGGGTAACCCCCTGATAATAACCGGCCTCGTGCAGGCGCTCGGTCAGAGTGGGAACCTCCTCGCGGATGCGATTGCGCAGAAAGAGGGGCGCATTTTTTTCGGCCGTGGTGAGAGCCGCGGCCGGTTGGTGATAGTTCACCGTGTTGTTGCGCAGACCGTTCGCGCTGTTGTAGCGGCCGGTAAGGATCGAGGCCTTGGATGCGGAACAGACGGGATAGGTGACGTGGGCCGCGTTAAAATACACTCCAGAGTTCGCCAGGGTGTCCATATTGGGTGTCTCGATTCCCGGCGTGCCAAGATAGCTGAGATGCGGACCCTGATCCTCGGTCAAAATAAATAGAACGTTCGGCTTCTCTGCGCCGGCAGCACCAGCGCAGAGGCTGGCGGCCAGGAAAAAATACATCGGGAGGTGCTTCATT
>CALAPX010000022.1 GCA_937888355.1 uncultured Spartobacteria bacterium | reverse complement strand
ACCCATTTGAAGCAGGGATTTTAATGACTGCAGGATTCCTGAGCCCCCGAAGTCGACCATTTCCACGAGGCGGCTCGTGATTTGATAATAAAATGCAAGGGGAATGCAAATGAGTGTGGAGCAGATGATAAAGACCTGATAAGAGCGGTTCTTGAGCAGGACGAGGGCGTCCAAGCTGAACATCTCCCGGAGGGATCCTGACCTTGAGCCTGAGGGTGGGGTGTCAGGCAGGAAAAAAGCAAATCCGCCTAGAACAAACGATGCGCAAGCAGCCAAGCGAAACATCTCGATCTTTGTGCCCCACCCAAATGCCGACAAACCGACACCGGCAATGATCCACCCAATGCCCCCCAGAGCCCTTACTCCTGGAAATTGGCGTTCTGGATTCGGCATATTGCGCATGGCGATCGTGTTTGCCAGTGCCAGCGAGGGGTAATAGGCGAGCATGTAGGCGAAAAACAGGGAGTTGATCGAGGAGGGCTTGAAGCCGGCTTCCATGCCTTCGGCGGCTGCGAGCATGATCCCCCCCCCAAGCAGATGGAGGATCGCCAGTACCTTCTGCGCTGAAAAAAAACGATCGGCGAGCACCCCAACCAAAATGGGAGAGAGCATGCCTGCAATCGGCCCGACCGAGTAGGTCCAGCCAAAGTCGGTCGCATTGAATCCAATTGTGCCTAAATAGTTGGGCGCTGTGACATACCATGATCCCCAGATAAAAAACTGGAGAAACATCATGACGGATAATGCCAACCGGACTACTGGATTGAAGTGGTTCAGCGTGGGGTTCATATGGCGAAAGGCAGCAACAATCTATGCTTCAAAGAGCGCAGAGCCAGAAAACAAAATTAACAATAGCGGTTTTTTATTAACAAAATCGCCTGATACAGAGGTGGGCCAACATGTTCGCACGCAGAGTGCATCACAATAAGAGACCCTTTGATAAGCTTGCTCTCATGGCAGGGAGGCAACAAAGTTTTTCAATGAGTTGGACCAGATCTCCTATCGCATCGTTTCTAGCTGCCTTTTTCTTAAGCTTCGCATCCCCGTTATCCATGACATCAGCCGCTGGGCCGCAGCCGAACATTGTTCTCATTCTGGTTGATGATCTTGGGTGGGCCGATCTCAGCTGTACCGGGAGCACATTTTACGAGACGCCGCATATCGATGCCTTGGCGCAAAGCGGCGCATTGTTCACCGACGCCTATGCAGCCAGCCCAGTGTGTTCCCCGACCAGGGCCAGCATCCTGTCGGGGAAATATCCCAGTAGGATCGGCATGAGTTACCTTGCCGGGGTGAGGGGGCCTTGCGGCCAATCCCATAAACTGGCTCCACCGCCAGTTGTCGGAAATATCCCCCACGAAGACACGACGCTCGCCGAGGCACTGAAGGCGGCCGGGTACACCACAGCGCATCTCGGAAAGTGGCATTTGCAAGGGCATGGCGAAAAGGGAACCGACAACTTTCCAGACAAGCATGGATTCGACATCAATATTGCTGGGCAGAACGCCGGGCAGCCGGGCTCTTATCACTATCCTTATCAAAGCAAGCATCATCCCCAAATGGATGTCATCGGAATGGATGACGGCAAAAAAGGTGATTATCTCACGGATGCGCTGACCTCAAAGGCAATCGAGTTTGTGAAAGGTCATGCGGAGAAGCCCTTCTTTCTGAACCTATGGTATTACACCGTCCACACGCCGATTGAACCTCGCAAGGACAAGCTTGAGAAATACTCAGCCAAAGCCAAATCCCTCGGCTTCGACCAGTCGATTCCCGAGGCGATCCAAGAGCATCAAAGCTTATCGAAAAGCCGCCAAGACAATCCCTCTTATGCAGCGATGGTCGAAAGCCTTGATGAAAATGTCGGGCGTCTGATGGCGGAACTTGAGCGACTGGGGCTGAAGGAAAAAACAATCGTCATCTTTTTCTCGGACAATGGCGGTCTTTCCACCGGGAACGGTCCAAACATGCCAACGGCCAACCTTCCCCTGCGGGCCGGCAAAGCGTGGCTCTATGAGGGAGGCATCCGCGAACCGCTAATCATTAGTTATCCCCCGAAAATCAAAGCGGGAGTTCAAATCACAGAGCCGGTGGTCAGCACGGATATTTTCCCCACGGTTCTTGGGCTCGCCGGCCTCCCGTTGATGCCAGAACAGCATGTCGATGGTCATGATTTGGGGCCCTTGGTCGTGGGACATAATCCGACGTTGGACCGCGAGGCCATCTATTTTCATCTGCCGCATTACCACCATATTAATACGATGGGACCCTCCGGAGCCATTCGCTCCGGGGATTACAAGTTGATCGAGGTCTTTGAAACGGGAAAAAAGGAACTTTACAATGTGCGTGAAGACATTGGAGAAACACACGACCTTGCCGCCGAAGCCCCCGAACTCGTTGGGAAACTCTCCAAGATGCTCGACCAGTGGCGCCAAGATAGCGGAGCCAAAATGGCACTCCTCTATCCCCTCTACGCTCCCGAAAAAGACTGGCGGAAGAATAAGTGAGGGAGAACCCGTCCGCGATCAACGGCGGGTGCGGACGAGTTGCACGACACACTCGTCGCCGATGGATTCCAGTTTTTTTATGCGGAAATCCAAGGCCTTCGGGAGAAAGTCCCCCGGAATTCCTGTAAGCGAGGGGGCGGCCGCGCCTCCAAAAATCACAGGAGCGATGGTGAGTTGGAGCTCGGTTAACAAATCAAGTTCCGCAAGTGATCGGAAAAGTTGTCCGCCTCCTTCGCAGACAATGCGTTTCACGCCGTAATCCTTCCGAAGCATTTTCAAGGCTGACTCCAAAGGCACAATGGATGCCTCGTAGAGGTGAAGGTCGCAAAACGGAGCGATCCGTGAGCGTGTGAGCTCAGGCATGCGGGTGGTGGAGAGGATCACCAGCGGGGCGCCGCCTTTTTTAAAAATCTTCCAAGAGGAATCCAGTCTCCCGGAATTACTCATCACCACACGCAGTGGTTCTGGAGTCAGCCCGCGGGCAGTGCGTTCCTTGCGGAGAGCGGGGTCGGTAAGTCGCATCGACATGGTGTCGGCTGCCACGGTGCCCCGTGCCACAAGGACAGCATCGTGGACGGCCCGGACGAGCCGGAGGCGCTTCTTATCGGCTGGAGAAGTGAACTGCGAGGGGGTCCGGTTTTTTGTGCTGATCTTGCCATCTGTGGTAATGGCAAAATGAGCAGTGATTTTTGGGAGGGGCGTACGAGGCGTCTTACTGGAAATAGCGCTTTTCATGCCTCGGGGCGGCGCCCCTCTTCGAGGTTGTGTTCCACGCGGAGCTCGAGGTCCTCCACCGTTTTCTCGATGTCTGCAAGAGGTGTCGTTACGTGTTGAGTGGAGCGGTAGAGAAGATAGATGACTCCACCCACCAAGCTCCAGAAGACCACCAGGATGAACCCTGAAAGCGAAACCAGGGTGGCAATGGATTCGGGGGTGTTGTAAAGGGAGCCGAGAATTTTAATAAAGAGCCCCTCACGAAGGCCCGCTCCTCCGATGCTTATAGGGAGGGCTGTGACGGTGGCCACAATCGGCATCACGCAATAAATACTCAGCAGGTTCAATCCGGCAGAAAACGCTTTGGCGCCGAACCAAAAAGTTGAAAACATGAGCAGGTGGGCCGGAATTGACAGCAGGAAAGCCGCTCCCACCGATTTTCCAGCACGTGCATATTCGAGGAATGCCGCGGCTGCTTCGATGATTTTCTCGCGGGCGGGGAGCCAATGGGGAAGCTTGCGGGTGAGTTCAAAGCGTCCGGTGATCCAGGCGACAGCAATGAAGCCAATCGATCCGCTGAGAATCACTGCGGCTGTTGCCACGCCATAGCGAGTCACCTCGTGGGACATCAGGTCGTTCCACCGGAGCAGGATAACGACCGTCGAAACGGCGGCAAGCGCCAGCACACCGACAACCCGATCAATAAACACGCTAAGCAGGGCCGCGGCCTTTTTGTCGGGAGCTTCCCTCATGATGAGAAATATTTTGATAATATCTCCGCCTGTCGCACCAAGGAGGAAAAGGTTGAAAAACATGCCAACCATGAGGATGCGAAGGCTCCGCATGTAGGAAATCGCGATGCCTTGCACCTGCAGCAGGATTTTCCAGCGCTGAGCTTGTAGCAGGAGTCCTCCACCCAGGGCTGCTAATCCTGGAATGAGCCAACCGGTGTGAGCCACCTTGAGCGCGGAAAGCATGGCAGCGTTCTGCTCTTGGTCGCGGAAGATCCACCAGAGCAAGCCGACCGTGACGGCGACTTGGACAACAGTGAGGAGATGGCGTTTCATCAAATAGTAGGACAGGGAAGCATGGTCAAAATATCCATGGCAAAAGTGGAGTCATCCGTACCTGCGTATCCATTGATCAGCAGCTTTCCGGATATCGCCCGCATCAGTCCGCGGGGCGATTTCAAAAATGGTGGCGCAGGATTTGGGGAGAAGCGGGACAAGTTGGTCGAATGGGGTGTCGCCGGTAAAGGGCGGGCAGTGGTCGCGAAAAGGCCAGCGCGTGTCGTGGATGTGGCATCCGAGGAGATTTGGGGACATGCGCTTGAGCAGCTGCGCATGATCAAGCAAACCGAGGTTGTGCTTGATTTGAGCATGGCCGAAATCGTGCCAGTAACCGGCATGGGGGGAGGCAAGGCGCTTCAGGAACAGGTCGAATTGGCGGTCCAGTGGAGCGGACTCGTAATGCTCGCGGTTTTCCAACCCGAGCTTTACTCCTGCTTTGCCAGCGTGGCCAACGACTTGAGTGAGGCAGTCGAGGATCAAAGCGTCGTGGACTTCCGAGGCCTTTTCCCGCGCTTTGAGGGCGTCGAACTTGGCTTTGATGTACGCATCGGAAAACATGCCTTGGGATTCGAGTGTCTTCCGAAGGATTCGGGTCAAATCCAATGAACGGATGCGGCCGGTATGGATCACCACAAAAGGAGCCTCGAGTTTTGCAGCCCAGTCGATGGTTGTCAGCGTGAGTTTCACGGCCCGTTCACGCTCGGACGGCCGTGGTGAGGTGAATTCATAGCAGTCTGGCGAATCACTCGTAACCTCGATCGGCATGGGGAGGAAATTATGAACGCTTGAAACGTTGAACTTGCGCTTGGATTTAGCCGCCAAGATGCCCTCAAGTTGAGAGGATCGAATGCCGTGGCTGATCTCAAGCGTGTCGAATCCGAGCCCAAGGATTTCTTCCGCAATCGCACGCCCGTCGTGGTGTTTCCATGAGTTCCAACATGTCGAGAGAGAGAGAGTCATTTCATCAATCGCCTGGCGGCATGGAGTCCTGATTCCAAAGCAGTCTGGATGCTGGCTCCGCCTGTCCAGTCGCCGGCAGTGTAGACATTTGCGGGGAGTTTCGGAAAGGGGATTCGGGCGGCAAATCCAGGGGGATGGGAGGGCACTGCGTAGGGCACATGGAGCGTCTCAAGATGCTCAAGTTCACCGATGGCATGAGGGAAAATCGTGGTAATCTCGCCTTCCGCCAGTTGAGGGAGGGTCTCCGGCGGATAGCGTTCTGGGGTAAGGACTGTTGCAGAAACCAAGTGCCAATCAAGCGGGGCATAGGACGGTGCGATGTTGGTAATTTGCACAAAATGGCGAACAACCGGGTCTGGCGCATCCGGGAGGACGAGGCAGGGGTGTTTGTAGAGGGAGGATTGGGTTTTGAAATAAATAACAGCAACGCTACGACCAGTTGGCGGGGCGGGGCGGGAGAGAAGAGCGCATGCGGAGGGTTCGTCCACCGCAAGGATGACTTTTGAGGCTGGCAGGAAGGTTTCATTTCCAAGGTGCACGCCTGTTGCGGTGCCGTTACTGATTTCCAGAGAGGCGACCCGCGTGTTGTAACGAAGACATTCTACAGGAATCTTCGAGGCAATCGCCCGCGGGAGTGCAGAAATGCCGCCGGAGGGAAGCCATGCCGTGCCGGTGAGAAACCGTTTCAGATAGAGTCGAAAAAGCCCCGCACTCGTTTCCAGATCATTATCAAGGAACACGCCGCCAAAAAAAGGACGAGCGAAGCGGTTCATGAAGTGATTGCTGAAGCCTGCGCGCTTCAGAAATGAGGCCGTTGTCATGTCGCTTGAAGAGGCGCATCCGGCAAGCAGGGTGGAGTCGGTTGTGGTGAGGAGTTGCAGTCCCAGTGCGGCCAGTCGGGATTTGTCGCTGAAGGGAAGAGAGGGTGAAAACAGTGCCGTGATCGGGTTTGCAAGGGGGCTGGTGAGATGATGGAGGCGATCGTCATGGGACATCAACGCTCCGGATTCAAACCGCCGCGGATTGAGGTTGTGAATATCGACCAAGTTGGCCACTGCTGTATACGAACTAAGGACGACCTGAAACCCGTGGTCGAGGGTGAATCCATCACGGTGAGTGGTGCGCTGGCGTCCACCTGGCCCCGGGGCGGCCTCTAGAAGTAGGAACGGTCTGCCGACTCGCGACAGTTCCCTCGCGCAGGCAAGACCGGCAAGACCGGCTCCAACAATAACGATCATGAGAAGGAATGGCTGGCCGGCTGCGGTGAGGAATCAAAAGGGATTTTCATCATCGCGCGAGTCATTGCCATAGGTGGGCGATACCATATGATCAAATGCCTCAAACAGGTGTTCGGGAAGTTCACGCAGGAAGCGTGACGGCGGCTGGAAGGCGTTGGCATAGCCCGAACCAAGGCGCATTTCCGGGTAGGTGAGGTGAAGCTCATCCATGCAGCGGGTAATGCCGACATAGAAAAGCCGGCGCTCCTCTTCCAGCGACTCGGGATGTTCGATGCAGCGCAAGCTTGGAAACATGCCCTCGGAGAGCCAGATCAAAAAAACAACGCGCCACTCGAGTCCTTTGGCTTGGTGAAGCGTGGAGAGTACAACCTTGCCATCTCGATCCTGCATGGAGGCGGGGGTGTCGACTCCTCCAAGCAGAGCCAGTTGCGAAAGAAAGTCGCCAGTCGATTCGAACTGCGAGGCGAATGTCTCGAGCGTCTCTAGATCTTCACGGCGGGCCTCATAGTTGGAAAACTTCAACCGCATGTAATCATCGTAAATGGCAAAAAGCACGCATCGGATCATGTCGCCGGTGGGTAGTGGGGTGCCGTCCACCGGAACAAGCTCGGAGAGTGTATGAACGAGTTGTGTCCAGTCCGCCCGGGCCTTGGCGGGAACCTTGATGCCAGCGAGTTCTCCGAAAGCGGGCCGGCCGGAAAGGGTTGTCGAGACGCTTTGCCATAAGGAGTCCGAGGTTTTCAACCCGATGCCAGGAATCATGCGGACGAGTCGTTTGAAGGCGGTCTCGTCGCGGGGATTCAAGGCCAGCTTGAGAAATGCCGCGAGATCTTTCACATGGGCCTGTTCAAAAAACCGGAGCCCGCTGGTAACGGTGAAAGGGATGCCACATTTGGTAAACTCGATCTGGATTTCCATCGAGTGGTAATGGGCTCGGTAAAGGATCGCGATCTCCGAAGGGGGCATGCCGTCCTCGATGAGTTCCATCACACGGCGTGCGATGTGGGCAGCCTGGGCGGTGTTTGTCGGGAGTACTGAAAGAATCGGTTTCAGCGGGGCTGAAGCGCGAGAGGGAGCTAAGTTTTTCGGAAACTGGTTGGTGTTCCCTTGAATCGCGGCATTCGCCAAATCCAAGACCCCGGGCACACTCCGGTAGTTTGTTTCGATTTTGAATACACGGGTGCCTGGCCGCTTTTCCGGGAAATTCAGTATATTTTCAAAGTTAGCGCCACGCCACGAGTAGATGCTCTGGGCATCGTCGCCTACGGCCATGATATTGCCGTGACCTGCGGCGAGAATATCAATGAGTTCAGACTGGAGGCGGTTGGTGTCTTGGTATTCGTCTACAAGGATATGGCGAAAGCGGCGTTGGTAGGCGGCGGCGATGTCCGGACGTTCAAGAAACAAGGCGTGGGTTTTTGAAAGGAGATCATCGAAGTCCATGGAACCTGCATCGCGTTTGCGCGATTCGTAAGCGGATTGGACTTTCACGATGTCTTCAACCAGCGGAAGGAAGTAGCGGTATTTCGCGGCGAGAACGGCGCGGAGGGGTTCAGCGGTGTTCGTTGCGTAACTGAAGATATCGGAGAGGACTCCCGCTTTGGGGAATTTGCAGCCGGTTGTGACAATG
>CALAPX010000021.1 GCA_937888355.1 uncultured Spartobacteria bacterium | reverse complement strand
CGAAGGCCTATCCACTTTCCTCATCCACGTCACGGAACTTCCAAAGAATCTCGATCTCTCATTTTTCATTTAATTTATCGTATCGATCATCTGTAGATTAATTACTGTAATTCCAAGTCCTCTTATCCCATGACCAAACTCAATTGCTTTCTATCAAAAAAATAGTTTCCCGCGGCGTGCTTGAAATCACTTGTCGCATCAATGGCGAAATAAACGGCCCCATGCTGACAAGTCTCAAGGAACGCCTTGCTGAGGCAACCAAGGATTCCCCTCAGCACATTTTTATCGATCTTCGCAACACCACTCAGATAAGCGCCCAAGGCATTGAGGCGATCCATGCGGCTCTGCTCGTGCAGCAAAACCATGGCGGATCCCTCTCGCTGATCAATGCCGGTCAGCCTAGTGATTCAATAACTTTCGAATCAGAAACCCTTGAAAACGGTGTGCTTCTGATTAGCCTTTCAGGCAAGTTGGATTTAGCCTCCACATGTTCCACCGAGCCAAAATTGTTGAGACTCTGCCAAGGCGAAAAACAACGCCTTCTTATCGATCTTTCGGGCATGGATTTTATTTCATCTGTGGGGATTAGAATGTTGCTCCAAGCGATCAAATTGACTTCAAGCACTTCCGGAAAACTACTCTTTTTAAATCCTTCTCCATTTGCAAAGGCAGCCCTTGAAACGGCAGGATTCTCTCAGTTGATCGCCATTGGAAGCCTTGAGGAAATCTCATCGGTCATTTAAATTTTGTTATGCAAGCCCCATTGATCCCAGAGCATGAGGACGATCGATTAAGAGTTTTACAAACTCTTGCCATTCTGGATACGCCGGACGAATCAGAATTTGATGACATCACGCTCCTTGCTGCGGCAATTTGCAAAACACCCATCGCTCTGGTTTCGCTTGTGGACAAAGATCGGCAATGGTTCAAAAGCCGCTTCGGCCTTGAGGCAAAAGAAACCTCACGCGATCTCTCATTTTGTGGCCATGCCATCTTGGGGAATGAAATTTTTGAGGTTGAAGACGCCACCACAGACGAACGGTTTTTAGACAACCCGCTTGTTTGCTCAGAACCCAATGTCCGCTTCTATGCTGGCGTCCCGCTTCTTACCAATAGTGTTAATATTGGAACGCTCTGTGTTATTGATCATGTTCCCAGAACCCTTACCCCACAGCAGAAAGACTCGCTCAATGCCTTAGCTCGTCATGTATCCCGCATGATCGAACGCAGGAGTGCTTCCCAAACAATACAACACCTTAGCGAAAACCTGTTCCGTCAAAGCAACCTGAGTCGCTCAATTGTTAAATATGCAGGGTCTGCAATTATTGCCACGGAATTGGATGGATTAATCACGGAGTTTAATCCCGCTGCGGAAATACTCTTGGGTTACTCCATGGATGAAATGATTGGGCTTAACAGTCCCGCCGTATTTCACGACCCAGAGGAAGTTGCAAATAAAGCCGCCGAGCTATCAGCTAGGTACAACGAGGAAATCTCTGGATTTGATACCTTTATCAGGCCACTGAAAGAGTCGAATTCCGACTCGAACTATTGGACATACATCCGGAAGGATGGAGCACGGGTCCAAGTTTTGCTGACCGTATCGACGTTGAAAGACCAGGCGGGCAATGCAGTGGGCTATCTTGGGGTAGCCCGGGATCAAACCGAGCGCATCATGCAGCAGGAGTATGAGCGCAGCGTGGCAACCATCGCCTCGATCATGCAACGCGCTGAACGCTCCTTCATCACCGGAAAAACCCCGCGCGAATTATTCCGTGGTCTTTTGAACGATATTCTCGACTTCACCGGCAGTGAATACGGCTTCATTTCCGAGACCCTCTACGACCACTCTGGCGATCCTTACATCAAGACCTTTGCCCTGACCGACATTTCCTGGAGCGAAGAAACCAAAAAGCTCTTTGAGCAAAGCGAGCGGAGCGGTCTGGAGTTCAGGAACCTTAAGACGCTCTTTGGAGCTGCCTTGGTCACCAAAGCGGCCGTCATCTCAAATGATCCTCTCAACGATCCCCGTGCGGGTCACACGCTTCCCAAGGGCCATCCTCCGCTGAACTCCTTCCTAGGCCTGCCTTTCTTCTACGGGAACCAGATGATTGGATTGCTGGGCATCGCCAATCGCAAAGGTGGTTACGACGAGGAAATTGTTAATCTGCTGACACCCTTGGCCTCCTCCTGCGGCTCACTGATCAAAGCACTGCGTTCTGATCAGGAGCGCCAATCCGCCATGGCTGCCACTGATGATCAGAAGAACAGACTTCGATTGATTTTGGAGACTGCGGCGGATTGCTTCATTGAGGTCAATGATGAGGGGGCGATTTCCGAATGGAATACAACCTCCGAGCAGGAATTCGATATCAAGAGAGCGGATTTGATTGGCAAGAATGTCTCCGAGGTTTTTTCCATCATCACCGACTCTGGGGAGCGCTTGTCGCTGCAAGATTACAGCGCCCATGTCCCTCACCTCTTAAAACCCAACGAAGTCGGTATTCTGATGAATAACGGAGTCACATTCCCCGCAGAACTTGTGGTGTGGAAGATTCCAGCAGCTTCAGGCTCTTTTAGCCTCTGCGCCTTCATCCGAAACATCGAAGACAGGCGGCGCTTGCAATATGCAGAAAAAGCGAAGGCGGAAGCGGAAGCCGCCAACCGCACCAAAAGCGCTTTTCTTGCCAATATGAGCCATGAACTCAGGACTCCGATGAATGCTATCATTGGATACAGCGAAATGCTCATCGAGGAGGCTGAGGACTCCAAACTCCCAGGCTTCATCTCCGACTTGAATCAAATCCGCAGCTCTGGCCGGAACCTCCTGGAACTCATCAACAGCATTCTCGACATCTCAAAGATCGAGGCGGGAAAAATGGATGTTTACTGCGAAACATTCGATCTCACCGAGTTGATCAAGGATGTCTTGGCGACCGTCGATCCGTTAGTCAAAAAAAACAACAACTCCCTCATGTTTCATGCTCAGAGCGGCCTTGGCGCCTTGCACAGCGACCTGACAAAGATCCGCCAAACGCTCTTCAACCTCCTGAGCAATGCGGCCAAATTCAGCTCCGATGGCACCATTTCTGTAAATGCCTCCCGCCTCCAATCCGATGGCCTGCCTGACAAGATCATTATCTCGATCTCCGACACGGGGATCGGCATGACCCCCGACCAACTCGCAAAAATCTTCCACGTCTTCACTCAGGCTGACGATTCGACCACCCGTAAATTCGGCGGAACCGGACTCGGCCTGGCCATCAGCAAGCAATTTACCCTGTTGGTCGGGGGAGATATCACCGTCGAAAGCCAGCTCGGCAAGGGGTCCACTTTCACCCTCATGATTCCGGCTCACTTTGAAAATGACAATGACCCGGAAGCCGAGGCCTAAAAACCGGTGGATTAGTTAACCGCCTCAGGGATTCCTTCACGCACATCCAACACCTGCAGGAAACCCGTGATCTCAAAAGCCTCGTGGACAACGGCGCCCAAGGAGGCAAAAACACATCGTCCCTCAAGAGACTTCAAGCGTTTCGCAGCGATAAGAAAGACTCTGAGCCCGGCACTGCTGCAATACTGAAGCTCTTCACAACCAAATACCAAATGCCGCACACCTTGATCGATTAATTGAACAACCAATTTCTCAAGGTTCGGAGCACTTTGTGAATTTAAATGCCCTTTCAACTCCAGAATCGTCGCATTGTTAACCTTCGATTGGCGGATCTCCATAGTGTGGTGATTCATAACACATAATATTCACAATCCCATATGTTGTCACATAAATTGACGCTTACCTTGTTTGACTCTTGGGAAAACGCCGCTGGCCCGTGCGTCAGTTCAATGGTATGGATTCCAAACTACTACCATGGCGCGCTCAAAACTCATCATCGCTTCCAGCGAAACAAACGCCGATATCCTCTATGCTACAGGATTTCGTGCGCCTGATGCCTTTGCCTTTCTAGAAACTGATGGGAAAACCCATATTCTATTGAATGATTTAGAAATAGACCGAGGCCGTAAACAGGCAAATGTAAACGACGTCGATTCTTACTCGAGTGTTGCAAAATCGGTTTCCTCAAAATCGGGCAAGCCCCCTGCTTATGCAAAAGTCATTGCGGCATGGCTAACCTCAAAAAAGGCAAAGAAAGTCAAAGTTCCAGCAGAGTTCCCATTGGGCATCGCTTCTGAGCTTAAGAATTACGGCATTGATGTGAAGCCAGTTCAGGGTCCATTCCTTCCAGCCAGGGAAATAAAATCCCGCAAAGAAATCCAATGCATTGAAAAAGCCTTGCGGATCGCAGAGGCGGGCATGGCCCGAGGAATCGAGGTTCTTAAAGGCTCGAGCATTCGAAAAGATGGGATCCTAAAGTATCAAGGCGATATTCTTACTTCGGAATTACTCCGTTATGAAATCGAATCAGCCATCCTCAAGGCGGGAGGTGAAGCCCGAGGCGATACAATTGTTGCCTGTGGCGAGCAGGCTTGCGACCCTCATGAGCGTGGCAGTGGTCCTATCCGTGCCCATAAACTTATCATTCTCGACATCTTCCCGCGTGATGCCAAATCAGGCTGGTTCGGCGACATCACCCGCACGGTTGTCCGTGGACGGGCAACTATCGAGCAACACAAACTGTGGGAAACATGCCTGGAAGGGCAACAAACAGCTCTGAAATCCGTCAAACCAAGTGTCAATGGATCTGATATCCATGAAGCCATAAAAGCTTCTTTTGCAGAAAAGGGCTACCCAACCTCAACCTTCAAGGGGCGTTGGCGCGGATTTTTTCATGGAACCGGGCATGGACTGGGGCTTGAAGTTCATGAATACCCCCGGTTCGCCGCCACCAACTTCCTCCCCGGACAAGTCCTCACCATTGAGCCTGGAATCTATTGGCCTGGCATCGGCGGCGTCCGCCATGAGGATGTCATTCTTGTCACCAATTCCGGAGCTCGTCTCTTATCTACCTACCCGAAACCTTTCGAAATATGACTCACGCAGAGAGGGAAATCTCCCGTCGCCGCACATTCGCCATCATCTCCCACCCCGATGCGGGCAAAACAACTCTTACTGAAAAGTTCCTGCTCTATGGTGGAGCTGTCCAACTGGCTGGCAGTGTCACCTCACGAAAAAATCAACGGGCATCTACGAGTGATTGGATGGAACTCGAAAAACAGCGTGGAATTTCCGTTACATCGACCGTCCTTCAGTTCGACTACAAGGATTCCGTGGTCAACCTCCTTGACACCCCCGGCCACAAGGACTTTTCAGAAGATACCTACCGTGTCCTCACTGCAGTGGATGCCGCAGTCATGGTGATCGATGCGGGCAAGGGCATTGAATCACAAACCCGCAAACTCTTTGAAGTCTGTCGTCAACGAGGTGTCCCCATCTTCACCTTCATGAACAAACTCGACAGGCCCTCACGCCCGGCGCTTGAACTTTTGGACGAACTGGAGTCAGTTTTAGGTATCCACGCTCTTCCCATGAATTGGCCACTGGGTGATGGCGCCGAATTTCGAGGGGTGTTCGACCGCAGGGAAAAAGCAGTGCATCTCTTTGAGAAAACACCTGGAGGCATCTATCGCGCACCAGTCTCAGTTGCCGGCATTGATGATGCGACTGTGAGGAATGCGCTTGCGCCGGATGTCCATGCAAAGGTACGCGAGGATCTCGATCTGCTCGATGGCGCTGGCACAGATTTCGATTTCGAGGCTGTGTCGAAGGGCGAAGCAACCCCGGTTTTCTTTGGGAGTGCGATGAACAATTTTGGCGTCCAATTGCTCCTTGATGGATTCATGAACCTTGCCCCAGCACCAACTCCTCGACTCAGCGGAAACATACCAATCTCGCCTGCATCGAGCGCATTTTCAGGATTTGTATTCAAGATCCAGGCAAATATGAACCCTAAGCACCGCGACCGTGTGGCATTTATTCGTATTGTCTCAGGCTGCTTCAAACGCGACATGGTGGCTTCACACTCACGAACAGGAAAAACTGTGCGCCTCGGAAATTCCCAGCGTCTCTTTGCCCAAGATCGTGAAACAGTTGATGAAGCATGGGCTGGTGATGTCGTGGGTATCGTTGGGAACTACGATTTTGCGATCGGCGACACAGTCAGCGAAGACGCTTCTCTCGCCTATAATGAGATTCCACGCTTCCCGCCTGAATGCTTCGCCTACATTCGCAATTCAAGCACGGCAAAGTTCAAACGCTTTCGCGAAGGTCTTGATCAACTCCTCAAGGAGGGCGTGGCCCAGCAATTCGAACTCCCTGATGCCGTCCAGCGCGTTCCACTCCTCGGCGCCGTCGGACCGCTCCAATTTGAAGTTCTCCAATACCGCCTTGAGACTGAGTACAGCGCGGAGTGCAGAGTGGAGGCCGCACCATGGCTTTTTGTTCGCTGGGCTCTCCATGAGGGATCACCGCTTATGGAACGACCGGACATCATGCTTCCCAGCGGCTGCACCCTCTCCAAGGACGCATCAGGCTATTGGGTTGTCCTCCTGCCGAGCCAGTGGACGATTGGATACCTTGAAGAAAAGAATCCCTCATTCACATTTAAGGATCATCCTCCCGCCTCTCCCGTGCACTCCTGAGGCCATCTGCCGTGCCTTGGAACGATTATTCTACTTCTCAGTGGCTTTTTGCCATTCTGGCCGCCGCTTGTCTTGGCATGAGCAAAGCGGGATTTGGTGCCATGGCATTGGCTGGAATCCTA
The DNA here is from genome assembly GCA_937888355.1 of uncultured Spartobacteria bacterium. Classification (GTDB taxonomy): domain Bacteria; phylum Verrucomicrobiota; class Verrucomicrobiia; order Chthoniobacterales; family Terrimicrobiaceae; genus UBA967. Next base: position 1,402 of record CALAPX010000021.1, on the reverse strand, counting down.
CTCATGGCAAATGTATTTCCTGTCAGGGAATCAACGGGAGTGATTCTGCCCATGTTGATTTTGGCTGATGTTTTTGCGGTTGCGGCATTCCGTCGGTTCACCGTCTGGAAAATCTTGTTAAAAATACTTCCGCCATCGCTTGCAGGCGTGCTCATAGGGTGGTGGATCATGCCTGATATTCCGCATGACACATTTTCAAAACTTATTGCCGTTCTAGTTATTGCCCTGCTTGCATTGAGTGCTGCACAGAAACTGTCGAACAGGCTCCAAAACATCGCTGGAGATCACCCGGCTATTGCTTGGCCCCTAGGCATCATCGCAGGCATCACAACCATGCTGGCTAATGCGGCTGGGGCTGTTGTTACTGTTTACCTGCTTGCCTGCCGGCTTCCAAAATATGAGTTCGTTGGTACTGCCGCCTGGTTTTTTCTGATTGTGAATGTCTTTAAAGTCCCATTCAGCGCCTCACTTGGTCTGATTACTCCCACAACCCTGGCATTCAATGCAGCACTCATTCCAGCAGTGGTTGGAGGACTTTTTGCCGGGAGGTTTTTGCTTGGGAAGATCAACCAGCAAGCCTTTGAGTGGATGCTGATCATCCTCTCGCTACTGGGAAGCCTTCGATTGTTTTTCGTTTAAGAATCCTGCCACAATAGCGGCAATTTCATCAGGGCATTCCAAGAGCAACTGGTGCCCGGCCCCGATGAGACGATGAGAATGCGCATCACAAAATGCCGCTTGCATCCGCTCGGAGAGATTGGTGAATTTCTGATCCTCTTGACCGCTCAATAGGAGAACCCGCCCGGGATATTCACCCAATCGATCCCACTCTGAGGGAAGAACCCCGGAGCTCCACTGCTGAAGGGCATAGGCAAGAAGCACAGGGGACTTTTTCAAACGCGATTGCAGAAACCTTTCGCGGTGAATGTCACGCTTGCCGGGTGAGGCAAATAATGGCAATTGCCACCACTCATCAAGAAATGCAGTAAAAGACTCACGGTTGCCAATGGAGCGCATTCGTTCTGAAAGAATCTCATCAGAAATGCGGCGGCATTTCCGCTCCTCAGGATCAGAAATACCCGCCGTGGTGGAAATGCCGATAAACAATGGAAAACGGGCCTTATGATCCAATGCCAGTCTCAACCCAAGGCGCCCGCCAAGAGAATACCCGGCAATCGCCGCGCTTGAAATCGCCCGTGAATCCATCCAATCGAATATTCCATCTGAAATCTCATTTTCATTGAATACTGAGTCGCCATCATCATGCCCGGGAAGCGTGGCGGCGACGACCTGCCACCCTGGAATGAGATTAATAAAGCTCTGAGCAAATGCATCCCAGTCACTGGCATCCCCCATGAAGCCATGAAGGCAAATCAATACCCGATTTGATTCCTCCCCGTGA
>CALAPX010000020.1 GCA_937888355.1 uncultured Spartobacteria bacterium | reverse complement strand
GGCCCGTTGCAAGTCTCGCCTAGTCGCCCCGGACGCATTCAGCGTTGAAGCCTTCGAGTCAGTGGATGCAGAGATTTACGATCTTCGCGTCCAAGTCTTGGGCGCGGAAAGCGCAGCCGAGCGGAGTCCAGAGGACGGCAAACGGTCGCCTGTGGAATTGTATTGAGCGAAGGCTTAAACCACCCGGCAAAGACCACCACCAAAGAGACCCCGCTCCTTGATTATAGGGACAACCTCAGGCGGCACCATCGATTCCCACATCGAGTTTCCTTCGGCAATCAACTTGAGAACTTCGGGAGAACGCACATGCAGATTCGATCTATTGAAGCTTGTGATCGGCACAATCGATCCGCTCTCCCTCAAATAGGCATACAAGTGCTCTAATCCCGGCGGTGTGCGGAAGTTCTCGCACGTCACCAACTCACCACCGGGGCCCAGGAAGGGATACACATAGAGGCGTACATTTTTTTTGAATAGGCGCCCCAGCGCCTCGAGAATCCCTCCCTCCAGCTCCTCGTAGTGGCGCTCGTTAAAAATCTCCGCAAGCCCTGGAATACCCATGGGAAGACCAATGGGCCCTTCTGTGTAGATCATCAGATAATTCACCAGGCGGTAGTATTCCCCGTAATTCGAAATCAAAACGGTTCGCCCCAACGCACCGAGCATGTCCACGCGATCCATGAAATCGGGTAAATCCAAACCCCCGCCTTCAAGAAGGTTTTTCATCGTGATTTCCATCAAGATTTCCGGCTTTCGTTCCTGCACCCCCGGTTCCATTTCGAACAACGTTCTAGCGCCGTCGAGCATGTCATTTGTCACCACCGTTACGGGACGAAAACTCCCGCGCTCGATGAGAAGCGGTTTTTTGTAAAACGTATCGGCTGCCTGCACGACCTCCCCATCCGCACGGAAAAGCACAGCCTTGGTGAGACCTTGAACCACCAACTCCAGCCCCATGATTCGATTGTCCACACCGGGAAATGCCGGCCCGCTGAAGCGGATCATATCGACAACGATCCTCCCTGGACTCAAGTCATCAAGCAGTGCCCCGATCATTTCCTTCGGATCTCCAGTTTTGCAGCACACAGCATGGATCAGATTCACCCCCACGATTCCAAGAGCCTCCTGCTGGGTCAGGTTCAGCGAATCAAGCATCCGCACATGAAGAATGATGTCACTGAAATCCGCCCCTGGGTGATGTTGAAAACGAAGCCCCATCCAGCCATGCGACTCGTCATGACGCCTAAAACTCCTCGCCGCCACTGTATCCGCAAAAACAAAGAACCTCTTCTTAGAACCGACAGTTGTTCCAAGTCGCTGCAGCAACAATTGCCCCTCATGGTCGAGCATCGTGGCAAGTCTTTCCCGACTCACATAGCGACGGCTTGCCCCATAGATCGCATCACTGAAATTCATATCATAAGCAGACATCGTTTTTGCCACCGTCCCCGCAGCACCACCAGCAGAGAAGAAATGCCTCGCCACCTCCTGCCCAGCGCCGATCTCAGCAAACGTACCGTAGAAGCCGGAATCCAGATTTACCTGCAACGCCTTGCTTTGCGTGCCCTCACGGGAATCAAACGTCATCATAGCCACGTCAGCATACCCGAGCCCTGTAAAATGCAACCCTTGGAAAATCCCAATTTTACCTAAACAAAATCATTGCGCTAGGCCGGCGCTACGCCTAGTCTCTCGCTTCCTTTTTCTAGGAGCCTTAGCTCAATTGGTTAGAGCGCTGCCCTGTCACGGCAGAGGTTGCGGGTTCGAGTCCCGTAGGCTCCGCATTTTTTTCCCTGAAGAAACCCTGTAGAACCGGTTAAATACTGACTTTTCGGGCATCACTCTAAAACATGGGAGTTTTCTAAAGTTGTTAAAGATTGGCCTTGGTTTGTCACGAAACCATAATTGTTTTACATATGAAGTCATCATCGTGCAGGTAGTTTTGCGCTCGCTAGCGAGAATTGCTCTATAAACTCCCCTCGCATACTGCCTCGCCTTAACGCATCAACCCTCCCAAATGGCAACGGCACCACAAAGTCGTGGCCTTGCATTCTGGATAAAGAGTGCAGACATGATTCGATAAGCGTTGGTCAGACTCTGCAACCCCACCAAGATTGCTACGATTACGGCGTGAGGTAATGAGTGCCGTTGAATGGGGAGGAATCGCTAAGGGTGAGTTGACTGCTGTTGCGTTGACGAAAAACCGAGTAATTGCGGCGCGGTTGGGTTTTTTGGACCAGGTGGGAATGACTATTCTTCAGTCAGGCAAAGCATCAGTCACCCCTAATAGCCCCTACGTTGGCGATAAGTTGAGCGATGACATTAATCCCAAGAGCGGTCTGCACCGAACTAGATACCACCTTGGCGAATCTGGAGTTGATGCCGATGCCAATGAATTCGTAGAAAACGGATTTGTTTGGCGAGCTGCAGTTGGACATGGCGAGAAAGCTCCATGCTCAGGTCTTCTATCCAAGGTAAAGATTGTGCGGTTCTGGCTCGATGAGTGGCATGGAACTGCATTTAAACGCAGCGATAGGCGACCTAGAAATAGAGGTGATTGTTGAATCTGCTGGTGAGCTTGAGAACTTACCGCCCGAGGATCGGAGTAACTCTATAGTGCTTTGCGGGAGAATGGAGATTTTCCGATCGGCAAACAAAAAATTGTCGAGTGTGAGTTATGGAAGCGGCATCCCGATGAATCTGCCTATTGGATCAATCTTGCATGGTTTGTACGTCGGTCAGCTTCAATAGAAGCCGAGCAAGTTATCCTGCAAGAGCCACAGGAGCGATTCCCAAATGACGCACTGATCACCTACAACCTTGGATCATTCTCTTGTCAGTTGGGTGATATGGAAAGGGCTAAGAAGTATGTTGGAGATGCAATCAAATTGGATTCCAAAAATACAAGTTAATGGCACTCGATGATGCAAAATTCGAGCCGTTGTGGGATTTGATTGCCTCTGGCTAAATGAGACGAACCTCGTTCCTGCCTGTATAAGAGTGGCGTTTTAATCATCGCCTTGATAGCATCTGCGCAATTCTTCTTAAACAAACTCAACATTCTCGCCACCATAAAGGGCAAGACAATTTTATATAGCTATCGAAAAACACATTTTCAAGGATGAACTGGCACTTATCCGGGTACCCCTCTTTGCTGGGCTCGGAAGGGTTAATCTTGCACGAATTATTCCGTCCTTTGAACGGGTGTCCATGAAAAATGGGTCCATTATCTTCAAAGAGGGGGATGTCGGGGACGCTCTCTATATCATCACGGAGGGGTCGGCGAGAGTTTTTGCCCTTGATGCTGATGGTTCAACAAAAACGATCAATTCCATCGGTCCAGGAGAGTGTTTCGGCGAGATGGCGCTTCTCATCGGGGAGATGAGGTCGGCATCGATCTTAGCCGAATCTGACATGGTCCTTTTCCGTCTTACCAAGAAGCGCTTCGATAAAATTGTAGACGAGCATCACTCTATAGCGAAACACTTTATGCGTGTTCTGGCTAAGCGTCTCGCTGGAGCCCACAGGCCCGTTGCGAGAGCGCCTAAACAATTACACGATTCAGAGCCCGACAATCCCTTGCAAATGGGTTCGTCAGAGTCTGTAAATTTTGCCCGATCTTCAAACAGGTTCGTCATGACTGGATTGGGGGTTATCGTACTAGGCATCCCTTTCTTGACGCATCTTATGGTGTCTAACGGTTTTCAGTATCCGCATATCATAATTATCGATTTGCTGGTTGCGGCGATGCTCTGCTGGACTTTCGGCCTCGCATCATTCAATCTCGTCTCTGTCGCGTTACCGGTTCTCTCACTAATGCTTGGCGCTACTTCTGTATCGGTTGCCTACTCTGGGTTTGCAAATCGGACTTTTTTTCTTCTCCTCGGTATTTATGCTGTGGTCGCAGCGCTCTCCAGTACCGGACTTATCTTCCGCGCATCTCTGTGGCTGATCAGAAAAGCCCCGCTGTCGTATCTGGGTCAGACCCTCACGTTGGCAGTGACTGGGCTCCTCCTGACTCCATTATTGCTCTCTGGCAATGCCCGTGTCGCTCTCGTAAGTCCGCTTGCCCTCGATCTCAGTGAAGCCCTCCGTCTTCCCAATCGGTCGCCTGGAGCGGTAGGCCTAGCAATGACCGGCTCATTTATGGGATCGACTTCGCGATAAATTAGATTCCTAGCGTCCGGCACTGAACTTTATTGTGTTAAAAAGTAAATCAGTTTGATATCGATCTTTTTTGACTTACTTTTTAATCATGACAGCAATCACCGTTTCCTCAAAATACCAGATCGTGATTCCAAAAGAGTTTCGCAATCTCCTCGAAATCAAATCCGGTACTCGGCTTCAAGCTATTCCTGACTCGCAAGGCATTCGCCTCGTAAAGGAGCCGGAAATCGATGAAATCAAGGGCCTGCTCAAGAGCTTGCCGGTGGATGATGCCGCGATTCGCGAGGAGAGGGACCGGGAGTTGGCATGACGACTCTGCTGGATAGCTCGGGCTGGATCGAACTCCTCGTAGGAACGAAGCGCGCGGATTTGTTCGAACCGGCGCTCAAAGCGGAGCGATTGATCGTGCCCGCGATCGTTCGCTACGAGGTCGGGCGCTATGTTTTGGCTCACTCGGGAGAAGTAGCGCGAGAGATGGCTATAAGGGCAATGGCGAAGTTCGAGCAAGTCGCCGTAGATGCCGCCGTGGCGGATGAAGCTTCGCTCCTCGCGGCCAAGCACAAAATGGCCATGGCTGATGCACTCATTTACGCCGTGGCATGTTCACGGGAGGCGGAACTTTGGACGCAGGACAGCCACTTTGAAAACCTTCCGGGTGTGCGTTTTTTCAGAAAAGGCGGATGAGCTTGCTTTCATTTTGATAAGGCGGATAAAAGAAACTCCGATCAAAATGAAAATTTCTCTTAAATGCCTTCTCTGCGCCCTTTAAGCGGCCATCCTTACCTCCTGTACAAGCATCACCATCGACGCGCCTCAACCGGCAGAATGAGCGGGACCCGAAAATTCGGACCAGAGGTTAAGAGATAAAATGAGGTGAATGGGTGTGGAGGAAAATCCTACAACCAAACACCAACATGAAATCAAAACGCCGACGCCACGACAGTGCCTTCAAGGCGCGTGTGGCCATAGAAGCCCTCAAAGGGGAAAAAACGATCCACGAGATCGCGAAAACCTACGACATCCATCCCACGCAGGTCACGGAGTGGAAAAAGACGCTCTTGGACAACGTGCCTGGAGTCTTTGAACCAGGCGGCAAGAGAGCCGGGGAGGACTTTGAAAAAGAGCGGGCTCTGTTACAGAGCAAAATTGGAGAACTGACGATCGCGGTGGATTTTTTGGAAAAAAAATCCAAACAGCTCGGCCTGTGAAGCGTGCCGAGCTGGTTGAAGAAAAACATGCCAAATTGAGCGTTCGAAAGCAATGCAAGCTACTGCACGTCAGTCGATCCAATCTCTACTACGAAAGAGTTCCGGAAAAGGCCGAGGATCGCGCAGCCATGAAGACGATGGACAAAATCTACACCGAGGATCCGTGTTTGGGCACACGGAAGCTTGTCACGGTTTTGGAGCGCGATCATGGGCTGAAAATGAACCGCAAGCACATCCAGAGGCTGCGGCGATCAATGGGCCTAGAAACGATCTGGTGCCAACCCCGCCACATGAGAACGAGTTGCCCGGACGCCACCCATCGCAAATACCCATACCTTTTGAGGGGATTTGTGAGCAGGCACGCCGATCAAGTCTGGGCATCGGACATCACCTACATCCCCATGGGCCAAGGGCACGCCTTTCTATGCGCGGTGATGGACTGGCACACCCGTTGCGTGCTGGGTTGGGCGATCTCAAATACGATGGACGCCGCGCTCGTGCACGAAGCTCTCGATATGGCGCACTCCAACTGCGGGAAAGTGCCCGAGATCTTCAACACCGATCAGGGCAGCCAATTTACCTCGCCTCAGTGGACCGGAAGGCTGGAAAAGATGGGCATCCGGGTGAGCATGGACGGCAAGGGGCGTTGGATGGACAACGTGTTCGTCGAGCGGTTGTGGAGGAGCCTCAAACACGAGGAAGTGTATTTGAAAAGCTACCAAACGGTGGGCGAGGCACGCACCAGCATCGGTCGCTGGATCGAACGCTACAACACGTGGAGACCGCACGCCGAACTGTGCAACCGCACCCCCGCGCAAGCCTACAGGGAAGAGCGCGGAAACAAGCGCACAGCGGCATGATCCATCAGAGCACAGCACACAACGCCCACCCCCACCGTGCGCTCGATTTTTCTCCTCCGCTACGGGCCCGCGCAGGCCTCTGCGCTACGCTCCGAGGCCAGTCGGGCCCTGCGCTCCGGAGAAAAAATCGAACCACTTCCTCACGGGAGTTGAAACAACATCTCACCCCAGATAACAACAAATCCTCTCCATCCCATTTACCTCTTATTTCAGCAGCCAAGTGGTTCAAAGATTGGGTCCACCTCACA
>CALAPX010000019.1 GCA_937888355.1 uncultured Spartobacteria bacterium | reverse complement strand
CCCTGCTTGCAATAGCGGCAAAGTTCTGGTTCATTGGATCAGGCACCGAGCCGAGTGCGCGTCAACCTGAGGAGCCCTGTGCGGGAAAACCGCACGCAGGGATCTGCGAGGGGGGCACCCGGTAACGGGTGTCTCTAGTGCGCTGCAAAGCAGCGTCCTCTTTCAAGGTGAGAGACCTTGGCCGTTGGCAGCCGATGTGCTGACGAGAACTTGAAGTAACTGCGTCACCGTGAGGTGGGGTGGGAAGCAACGAAAAGAACCAGATCGACCGTAATGACAAATGAACACGATTCGGCTACGACAGCCGCGACGAGCCTGCTAGAGAATGGCGAAGTCTGCTGGGAGCTATTATTGCAGCAACCACTGTGTGCAATCGCGGATGCACAGTTGGTGCCTGTCGGGGTGGTTGGTGACAGTAGGTCTGGAAAAGAGGACACATGTGAATGCAGGAGATCTTTCGGGGCAGAACGTCGGCAACGGCGCCCGAAAGAAGTCAGAGCCACCATACGAGCTGAGAAGTGGGGTAATGCCCACCGAGCAAAGGGTGGCAGGAAGGCAAATGTTTAATGACCATGAACCATGAAACGCGACTATTGCAATCGACGACAGTTCGGCCTGCAAAGGGCGATAAACAAGTCGAAGAAGCCTCGCAGCAACAATGCTACGGAGCCGAACGTGGAGTATGGACAGAGAACATGCTCATCGCCCTCGAAAGGGGGATAAAAGGAAACAAGTGGTTCAGCCTGATCGACAAAGTCGTGTCAGAACGAACTCTTGGGATAGCTTGGACAAAGGTGCAGAGCAACGCAGGGGCCTGTGGCGTTGACGGCATCACGGTAAGGCACTTCTCAAAAGACAGCCAAAGTCGGCTGCTCGCCGTCAATGAGCACCTCCGAGAAGGCCGCTACCAACCCAAGCCAATCCGACGGGTCTATATACCGAAACCCGGCAGCAGCGAGAAGCGACCATTGGGGATCCCGACGGTCTGTTCATAATACTTGTTTTACAGTGGTTGTTTGGGATGCGCGAATGACTGGTTCTGTCTGGGTAGGGGGAAGAAATGTCAACTGTTGAGCATGAGCAAGCGCTGTTTTGCTTCTCGTGCTCTCTGCTGGAGTTCCTTATCCTTTGCGGTTGTGATGGTCAGGCAGTGCGGCCCTCCCTGATATGGTCGGCGGCTTGGAAGATAGCCTCGCGCAATCCAATAGTAAACGACGTGGTGGCTGACTTTGAATCGCTCGGCGACTTCGCCTACGGACAGTTCACCCTGGCGGCGCAGTGGCGGTATGGCGATGTCGTGTTTGTAACGAATCCACTTGATCATTGACGGGGTAAAGGGCTTGCCTTTCTTGCTGCCTTTGTAACCGGCTTTATTGAGTTCAGTCGCGATCTGTTCGTCGCGGTGCTCTCTCGCCAGTTCTCTGACTTTATCGATGGTCGTTTGCGGATAGCACCACTGCTCCCAGATTCGTGGCGCCAGTCGATGGGTCAAGTCCTCGCAAGCGCCTCCCTGCCAGCGGATGTGCAGGATGAGTTCCCGGCGATTGGTTTGTTCGACGGTAATGTCTTTGATTAGGAGGCGCAAAATTCGCTTGCGGTCCTGATTGGCGGTAGTGGGGGCGTGCCATACACGGGGCAGGTCTTCGGCTAATTGCATCAATGCGGTTTGGGTCTCGCTATTGATGGGCACGTGGTGCTTTTGTTGCTGACGTCTCTGTTCTTCGCGCAAGCTTTCGAGGCTCTCCAAAGCCTCATTCCATTGCCCTTCCAGGGTGGATGCGACAAGGCGGTTGGTCGCATCCACGGCCCGGTAATTACGCTCGGCCAACTGCGCTTGATACTCGGCACGTTGCAGGCGCATCTCCCACTGTTGTTGAAGTAGCTCATCTCTTTCGGTCAGCTGTTTGGCCGCTTCCAGAGCGATCTCGATTTGCAGCGGTTGCACGGCTTCGAGCACCCGCTGAGTGATGCGCTCGTCCAAGAGGTCGCCTCGGGTGCTCAAGCAACTGCTGCTGGAAATGCCTTCCCGGTGATGCCAGTTGCATTGGTACTGGGGATAGGTGGTATAGCGCACCGTGATCCGCCGCCCGCAACGCCCGCAAATGAGCAGTCCCTGCAGCAGCGCAGCGCCTTCGCGGGCCGCGCCGCTGCTCATCAGATCGTCCTTTCCGTGGGTGCGGTTGCTTTGCAGAATCGCCTGGTTTTTCAAGTATTGCTCCCAGTCAATGTAACCGGGATGGTGATCCTTGATAAGAACTTCCCATTGATCCATCGGCTTGCACACTGTCTTGGCGACAATCTCTCCGTTCTCGGTGATCGACTTCTGCGTGCCGTAGCGGCCAAAGGCGTAGCACCCCGCGTAAGAGGGATTGCCGAGCAGGCCCAAGGCCCTTCCATGAGTGAGCCGACCCCAGATCAACTGGCCGTTCCAGAGGCCTCCATAAGCGCGTTTGGGAAACTCCAACCCCTCTTCGGCAAAGGCGCGCACTGCTCCGTAGGCACTGCGACACTCCTTGAACTTGGCGAAGAACAAAGCTACTGCGCTGCGCACCTCACAATCGGGATCGAGGATCGTTTTGCCCTCCGCATCGTAAGACGGATATTCCGGTGTGAATTCGGCGTAATAAATTGATAATCAATTAGTTACATGATTTCCTCCAATTTTGTAGCCATACATTTTGTTTCCATATTACTTTATTTGTAGTATTTAGTTGCGGTTTCATAGCCATACGGTATGCTCGCCCCGTGCACCTCGAAATCCAGACCCACCGCAAAAATCCATGCGCCGTCCTGCGCTCCTCCTTCAGGAAAGACGGCAAAGTCGTCCACAAGTCCTTCGGTCGCGTCACCGGTCTCTCCCTCGATCAGCTCAAAATCCTCCAGGCTGCCTTCCGCGGCCAAGCCGTCCCGGTCGATTCACCGCAGGCGCTGAGCACCTCCCATTCACGCGAGTTTGGTGCCTGCGCCGCCCTGCTCGCCCTGGCCAACGACCTCGAACTCCCCCGCATCCTCGGCAACCCCAAAGACCCGGCCACCCGTTGCCTGCTGGCCATGATCATCGGCAAGCTCGTTTACTCCGGCAGCAAACTCTCGCTGGTCAACCTCTTCAACGACACCTGCCTCTGGGAAGTGTGCGGCGTCACCCAGCGCGGCGAACGCCCCGATGTCGAAACCTGCTGCTACCAGCCCCTTGATGACCTCCTGCAGCGCCAGAGCGCCATTCAGAAAAAGCTCGCCCGCCGCCATCTGAGCAACGGCACACTGGTGCTTTACGACATGACCAGTGTCTACCTCGAAGGCGAATACTCCGAGAGCGAGATCGTCGCCTATGGCCGTTCCAAAGCCGACGGCAAACGCGGATGTGCGCAAGTGGTCATCGGCCTTGTATGCAACGCCGAAGGCTGTCCCGTAGGAGTCGAAGTCTTCCGCGGCAACACCAAGGACGAATCCACCGTGGTGGAAAAAATCGCCCAGATCCGCAACGACTTCGGCATTGAAGAGATCATCTTCGTCGGCGACCGCGGCATGGTCACCCAGGCCAACTACGACAAAGTCAAAGACACCAAAGGGCTCTCCACTATCACCGCCCTAACACATCCACAAATACTCAAACTCATCGACGAAAAGCACATTGAAGCCGAACTCTTCGACGAGACAAAGATTGTCGAAATGATCGATCCTGTCGACAGCCAGCGGCGGCTCTGCCTGTGCCGCAATCCAGAATCCGCCGCCAGGGAAACGCAGACGCGCCAGGAATTGCTTGAGCAAACACGCAAAGCCCTGGACAAGATCGCGCTGGGCACCACCCGCATGAGCGCCAGTGCCGAGCAAGTCGGTGAGCGCGTCGGCAAAGTGCTCAACCGGTTCAAGATGGGCAAATTCGTCGATTGGAAACTGACCGATATCGAAGTCGTCAAAGGCAAGCCGGCCAAGAGCATGCAGTGGCAGTTCGACCAGGCCGCCATCGACCGGGAGAGCCTCATCGACGGCTGCTACATCGTCGCCGCCAACGTGTGCAAAGAGCGCCTCGACAGCGAGCAAACCGTGGCCGCCTACAAAAGCCTCAGCAAAGTCGAGCAAGCCTTCCGCAACTTGAAGACCGTGCAGATCGATCTGCGGCCCATCTACCATCACCGCGACGACCGCATCAAAGCACACGTGTTGCTATGCATGCTCAGCTACTACCTGCAGTGGCACATGAAGCAACGCCTAGAGCCACTCTTCGCCGCCGACGGAAAGCACGAAAACCGGCGTTGGACATTCCAGGCAGTGTTGGCGCGGCTCTCGAGCATCCGCAAGTGCCGTGCCACACTGGCCGGCGTCGAGTTCGATCACAGCGACACGCCCGACGCCGAACAAAGCACGATCCTGCGCCACCTCGGCGTGCGCCTGCCGCTCAAATGACACCGTAGCCTACAGTTCGCAACCGCCGAAA
>CALAPX010000018.1 GCA_937888355.1 uncultured Spartobacteria bacterium | reverse complement strand
AGGTATTAAGCCGCATGTCGGAACTAGCGACCTTAGCCCAAGATGTAACCAAGTCCACTGATGACTTAGCTCTATATAATACTGAGCTGACACAACTTAAAGAGCAGCTTAATTTGATGCTAAGCGAAAAGTTCAATGGAATCGATCTTTTTGATTCTGCTGGTTCCAATGGAGCGACAATGACAGTAGTGACATCACATGATGGAGCCCAGACGGTAGGGATTACCCAATCGGACTTGATTTCGATCAGCACAACAGTTGGTACATCAGCAGGAAGTGGGATGAGCATCGCAAGCAATACTGATGCAAGAGCTGCAGTCACAACGATCCAAGCTCAAATCCAAGAATTGGCGACGCTCCGCGCCAACAACGGAGCCGAGCAAAGCCGCTTGACCTTCGCTGCCGACATGCTGGCGGTGAACAAGGTGAATCTTGAGTCTGCCAACAGCCGGATCATCGATGTGGACGTGGCCAGTGAAAGCTCGAGCCTCGCGAAGTGGAACATCCTGCAACAGGCCGGCACAGCAATGCTTGCCCAAGCAAACACCTCAACACAGTCAATCCTTCGACTGATCAGCTAACATCCGGGTTTCACTGCAAAACCAAGATTGATATCATAAGGGAGGCTCTTCCGAAAGGGAGAGCCTCTTCTGTTTTTTCAAAGGAAGGTTCTAAGGGCAAAAAAACGCCGCACGTTTCCGTGCGGCGATAGTGATTAATAAAACCGAAAATTACTCAGCGATTTCGAGGCCCATCTGACGGGCGGTACCGCAGAGCGTGCGGAAGGCAGCATCTTCTGTGCGGGCATTCATGTCTTTCATCTTCACTTTGACGATGTCCATGACCTGCTTTTTGGTAATTTTGCCTACCTTTATCTTATTGGGTTCCTTGGAACCCGAAGCAAGGCCTGCGGCTTTTTTAAGAAGGATGGCCGCTGGGGGCGCCTTGGTAATGAAGGTAAAGCTTTTGTCTTTGTAGACGGTGATCACGACTGGAAGGATATCGCCGGACTGCTTTTGAGTGGCGGCATTGAATTCCTTGCAGAAAGCCATGATGTTAACGCCCTGTTGGCCAAGAGCAGGGCCGACGGGTGGTGCCGGGTTTGCAGCGCCAGCAGGGATTTGAAGTTTGATCTGTCCTACGATTTCTTTAGCCATATAAATATTGAGGTCGCCAAGACGGCGGAAAAGCCGTGTAAATCACCACGAACCTACTCGCCTGACAAGGAAATTTTTCGGGTTGATGAGATTAGAGAGCGGAAAGAACCTCCGTGATTTTGTTAAAGTCGGGCAGATCCTTAGGGGTGGAGGTCTGTTCGCTGTGGCGGATTATGCCTTCCTTATCGATAACGAATGCTGCACGCGCCGAAGTGCCGCCCAATCCAATCAGGTCTTCGAGGAATACACCATAGGCCTTAGCCGTTTCCTTGTTCAGATCGCTGAGAAGAGGGATGCGGATATTTTCCTTTTTAGCCCAAGCGTCTTGAGCGAAGGGGCTGTCTACACTGATACCAACCACAGAAGCGTTGAGGGACTCGTATTTGGAGAGACCGGCGGTAACATCACAAAGTTCTTGGGTGCAGACGCCGGTGAATGCCAATGGAAAAAAAAGGATGACAGTCGATTTTTTGCCGAAGTTTGAGGAAAGAGTGAAATCGGTGAGACCTTCGGAGCCGATTGTTTTTAAGGTGAAGTCAGGAGCTTTGGAGTCAGGTGCGAGTGCCATGGTAGTGATTCAATGTTGAGATGAGCAGAGTATTTTGCGTGGAGGCGTTGGATTGTCAATCGCCATGGCGAATTTCCGCCTTGGACTTGCGCGCTACAGTTGCTTGGTCGATAGATTGTTTTTTCATGAGCGACCCTTTCATGCCACCCCCGGAACAAATGCAGCTCCGTCTGCAGAAGATGCGTCGAACCCCCTTTGCAATTCCTGTATCTCCATTGGGCCCACCAGTAACGGGTGTGAAAAAAACCGGGTATTCCCGATGCATTCGGCGATGATCGCAAGCAGATGCTCCGCTTTAAGCCAATGACAATCGAGGTGATCCTGGGCAAGGCACTGGAAAAAAACATTCCCGCTCGCGGCTTGTGCGAGAGCCTGTTCAAGGATTATGAATTTGGACTGGGCCTTATCCAGCGCAACTGCGGACAATCAGAAATCTTGAT
>CALAPX010000017.1 GCA_937888355.1 uncultured Spartobacteria bacterium | reverse complement strand
TGACACGCAAACACAATTCTATCCGCTAATCAGTCAGCTCTTCCGTATTCTTGGACTGAAGAGCGACTACTCGCGAGCTGGCGTAAATTATCAGCGTTGGGACGCTTGTGTTTGGCTGGACGAGGTAGCGCTTCCAATTGAAATCAAGTCGCCAACCGAAGAGCGTTTTCTCTCCACGAAAGCCATCCGCCAAGCACTCGAAAACAAGATCGTCCTGCTTTCTCGCGGTGGCCTTCAAACCCTGAAAGAAACAACGAGCCTGATTGTCGGTTTCCAGGTTCCGAACGAACGCGGCGACATGGCTTCGTTAATCGAGGACATCTTCTTAGCATTTAAAATTCGAATTGGTGTGATCGACCTTGGAACTTTAGCGCTCCTAGCAATCCGCGCAGCAACTCAGGATGTCACCATTGACAAAGAACAGCTCATCGAGCTAAAGGGTTTTCTTCATGTCTGATGTCATTTCACACACAAGAGCTTTCGACCGGCTACACAATTTGCGAGCGTTCACCAGTGAACCTGTAACTGTAGATTACCAGGACGGTCAAAAGCGCCCTACCGTGCATCTTCGCGACGGTAAACACGGAGCCGGTTCCTGTTTGGGTTGCTACAACTCTCCTTGCATGAAGCTCCATTCGTCGGAACTGGTAATGCCGAAAGAGCTGGACGCCTTCCCCGGTGATCCTAATTTGGATGTCTGTCCGACAGACGCAATTTCATGGAAGGAAGATCTCAGTTCTCCTACGGTTACGGTGGACAAGTGTATCGGCTGTGGCCTGTGCGCTGCCCGCTGTCCCTACGGAGCCATTTCGCTTTTATCTTCGGGCGTTGCAATCGTCCACGATAACGACCCTGATTCTTTAACAACTGCCGCAAAAGATACCATAGAGGAAGATCCCCAGGTCTGCACTGCGCGCAGGGGGGCACTGGGAAAAATTGAAACGCCTTCCCTTTTCCATTTTCCCGCGAGCATTTCCAAGCTCGATGACCGCGCAAGCTCTCTCCTCGTTCGCAACCTTCTCACTCAGGTAGGCATCTCCTGCCGCATCCGACGTAAGGGCGACACGAATATGCGGATTGATGGCGTGGGCACTCTGGATGATCGGAGAATCGCAGTCATCGAGATTGAGCTATCAAAGGCTGTGCTCGAATCGCCGCGCGCCCTTCTTGAGGACGTGGCCGTGCTTCATGTTCGATATAAAATCAATGTTTCCCAAATTGATCCCGTCAGTGTGATTCTGAGCCTTCCAAATACGCGTTCAGAGTATTACCAAGTGATCGATGATGTTTACAAGATTCTTGGGGTGCGTTGCCGCACCATCACTGTAGGCGCGCTGCTGTCTATTGTTTGGCATTTTTGCAGGGTGAAAAGTTTCGAACATGATCTGTTTGTGACTTCGAGCAACGGCACCGATCTGAGAACACGTATGCGCAAATATATTTCAGGAAAACTTTCGCAAAGTGAGCCTTACCAAGGATCTCTCTTTACCGTTAAATAATTGGTAATTCCGCCTTGTTGTCCAACTCTCTCAATCGGGAGTTTGCTAGTTCGACATAATCTGAGTTCAGCTCAAAGCCAATAAATCCTCTGCCTTCCTGTGCCGCTGCGACGCACTCGCTGCCGCTTCCGACGAAAGGGACGAGAACCGTGTCCCTCGGGTTTGAGAAATGCTTTACGATTCTCCGCGAAATTGTCAGTGGCTTCTGAGTCGGGTGATTAACTTTTTCGTTCTTAAATCTCCGTCCTGCTAGGACTGGAAACCTCCATATATCACCCGCCATTCTTCCTTCTGGATTAGGAATCCATATTTTTCCATTCTTGATGATTTTGTGTTTCAGTCGTTCTTGGCTTTTATACGGCTCACGAATCGGGTGAAAAATATAATCATTAGACTTTGAGAACCAGAGCAACGGCTCATAATGCGCATTGAGCGACCTTTTTCCATATCCGGCAAATCCGTTCTCGTATGTCCAAATGATCTGACGGCGATATACAAATCCTGCCTCATACATCATGCACTGCACCCAGCATTGATGATGGTGAATACCATAAACAAAAATATTTCCTTGGGCAGAAAGAACTCGGTGCGTTTCCGCTATCCAACTCCGGCACCAATCTTTCCATTCACCCTTTTTTTCCGTCTCCTTCCACTGGCCAAAATCTTTATTGAGATTGTATGGGGGGTCTGCAATTATAAGATTAATCTCACCAGCCGGAAGCTTATGCATCCCTTCAATACAGTCGCCATGAATGATTTTGCGCATTACTATTTTCTTTCATTTTGGTTTTTGAAGAATTAAAATAAATTGATTGTGAATATTTGGCACGTAAGCGTAAGGGTAGCCGTAGGGAAAAATCTTCTTATGCCTTTGATACAGCACCTTTAACCCCCGCATTTCCAAGCCCCTTTCTTCCATTTCTCGAGCCAGGTCTGCGTGAAACATAATAAACTTCGACTTGTCACGAAAATCGCTCACGATGACTGCCATATATTTCCCTGGCTTGAGGGCAAGCACGCACTGCCCAAGAATTGCCCCAAGTTCTACCAAAAACTCATCATACTTTTCTACGTTGCCAAGGTCCCTTGGGTCGCTACCGTAGTCCTTTGCAAGACCATGCGACACTCGTGCTTGCTTAACTTTATGGTCTGCTTTTTTCTTCAGAATTGACCAATAGGGAGGGCTTGTAACCACAAAGTCTAAGCTGTTTGGCTTGAGGGTTTTGAGAACCTTGCGCGCATCACCCTCTATAACGGTTTGTTCACCAACTGTTGAAAAAATATCGCCAACCTCTTTCGCAAGTCGCTCTCTTGATAATTTCGCGAACCGCGGATTTAACTCAATTCCAATACCCTTGCGCTCTTCGAGTGCACAGGCTTTTAATGTCGAGCCAATACCTACGAATGGATCTAGAACCATCTCACCCTTCTTCGTAAAGAAACGAATCAATCTACTTATATCCGTGTATGAAAATGGTGCGGGATGTTCCTTTTCAATCCGAGCATCTGCGTGACCTGCCCCCAATCCCTTCTGATTCCACACAGAGATTGTCTCGGGTATCCATTCTTTTGCGGAGAGATTGTTCAGCGCATTGCGCAAATCGACATGATTAATAGGAGGCTGGACTGCTATGGGAATTACCTCGAGAACCTTAGCAATGGATGAACTTTTATTTTTTTTATTTTTCATTTAAGTATTAAATATTTAAATAGTAGTTAGCACTTTCTAATATTCACTAAAGCGACCGCA
>CALAPX010000016.1 GCA_937888355.1 uncultured Spartobacteria bacterium | reverse complement strand
GAGAGATAGCAACCGGAGACACCGTCAATCTCGAATGCGATGTACTGGCAAAATACGCGGCCAGGCTCTTGCAATGCACAATTCCACCCAAGAGATAATCGATCCCGGCTTCAAAGAAGCCGCACACCCCATCAGTGCAGAATCTGCGTGCCAATACCGGCATCGGTGAAGATTTCGAGCAGGAGACAATGCTGGATATGACCACCAATCATGTGGACTTTTCCTACCCCTTTGTTCAACGCTCCGGTAGCCGACAGAACCTTTGGAATCATTCCACCGGCGATCACCTTGCGGGAAACAAGATCCGAAATCTGAGCCACGGTGACACTTGAGATCAAGGAGTCACGTTGCGAAGGATCGGTCATGATGCCAGGCACATCCGTTACGTAGATGAGCTTGGTTGCTTTAAGTTCTCCAGCCAGTGAGGCGGCCGCTATGTCAGCATTGATATTAAGCACGACCCCTTCAGCCGTAGACCCGATAGGGCTGATCACAGGAACAATCTCTTCCTGGACCGCTTCAGCCACGGCATCGATACGAACCCCTTCAGCCTCACCAACAAACCCTATATCGACTGCTTCCCCATCAATCACCGCATGACGCTCAAGCTTTCGCGCCATAAAGACATGCTTCCCGGAAAACCCCATCGCCCGGCCTCCGAACTTATGGATCGTTTCAACAATCGACGGGTTGATTTTTCGGTCAAGGGTATCTTCGACTATATGAATAGCGGATTCACTCGTCGCTCGAAGCCCATCGATAAAGCGTGCAGCCAAACCCGCCTCCTTCATCTTAGCGGTAATTGCCTTGCCCCCTCCGTGCACCAAGACTGGATTGATACCAACCGCTTCTAGGAAAACCACATCGCGCAGGAATTTTTCGACGATCTTCTCGTCCTCCATCGCGGAGCCACCATATTTGATCACAAATGTCTGGCCCCGGTATTGCTGAATATAAGGCAATGCCTCGATAAGAGCTTCTGATCGGGATTCGGAAGTCATGCGCACCATATCATTCACCTAGATTGAGGCGGACGTACTCTTCGGTGAGGTCGGTCGTCCAGACATGGTAAGCCCCCTTACCGAGGTGCAGATCGACAGTAACCTTGAAGGCTTTCCGTGCAGCGATGGCACGAAGTTTGGCGACGGGAGTTGCCGCAGCCATGCCACCCTCAACCACGATGAGCTTGTCATAGAAAATATCGGCCTTTGATGCTGTCATGCGAATGCCGCAATACCCAACAGCATCAAGAATGCGGCCCCAGTTGGGATCACCGCCTGCCCAGGCACACTTCACCAGCGTGGAATTTGCAATCGCCTCGGCAGCGGCACGGGCATCCTTGTCACTCGCCGCACCAAGCACCTCGACCTCAACAAAGCGGGATACCCCCTCACCGTCCTTCACGATCATGTGGGCCAATGCACGGGTGACCTCATCCAAGGCCTCAGAAAACTCCCCTAGATCCGGAGCAACACCACTGAGCCCATTGGCGAGTAGAATCACCGTATCGTTCGTACTCATGTCGCCATCCACAGTGATCCGGTTGAAGGAATTCGCTACTGAGCGTTTTAGTTCCTTGCGAAGAACCGACTGCGGAACGGCTGCATCCGTCGTCACCAGACTAAGCATTGTGGCCATATTTGGGTCGATCATTCCGGCCCCCTTTGCAATCCCGCCTATGCGGAACGTGCCCTTTTTGGACTTTACCTCCACGGCGAATTGCTTGGCGAATGTGTCGCTGGTCATGATGGCTGTGGCTGTGGCTTTGCTCCCCGAACGCGATGGTCGAAGATCAGCGATGCCTTTCAGAATACGCTCAATAGGCATTGGCACCCCGATCCTGCCAGTGGAACACACAAGCACGTCTTTGGGATTCAATTCCAGCAGTGCTGCGGCGGCATCGGCCATGGCGCGAGCATCCTTCAATCCTTGAGGACCGGTACAGGCATTGGCATTCCCGCTATTGAGTACAACTGCACGATTACGACCTGCTTTAAGATGTTCCGCCGAGATAAGCACGGGAGCCGCCTTGACTTTGTTGGTCGTGAAGGTGGCTGCAGAGGCGCATGGGGATTCAGACCATACCAATGCAAGATCATCTCTGAGAACCTTCCCTGTTTTAATGCCTGCCCCGACTGCTCCAGCGGCGAAGCCTTCAGGAGCGCACACCCCACCCGGGATTTTTTTAAAGTTGCTCATATCAAACCTGTGGTTTCCGGCAGTCCCGCCATGAGATTAAAATTCTGAACAGCCTGCCCAGCGGCCCCCTTTACCAGATTATCCTCGGCAGAAAGAAGGATCACCCGCCCAGTGCGGCAATCAATGCGCACTGAGATATCGCAGAAATTCGTGCCCGTTGTGTGCTTTGTGTCGGGCAGGGATTCGGAGACCCTGACAAATGGTTCCTCTGAGTAGGCGGCGAGGAGGGTAGGAAGGATCGCTTCCGGAGATACTCCAGCAGAGGGCCTGACGAAGATTGTGGAGTGAATTCCCCGACTCATTGGAGCAAGGTGGGGCGTGAAGGTAATCATCACCTCTTTTCCTGCAGCAAGAGAGAGTTCCTGCTCGATTTCAGATAAATGCCGGTGCTTGGGGAGGCCATAGGCACGCAGGCTTTCATTGCACTCACCGAAAAGCAGGGCAGTTTCAGCCTTGCGGCCCGCGCCACTAACGCCGCTTGCACTCGAAACCACAATCTCTTCGGGAATAATCAACCCTTGAAGTAATAATGGCACCAGCGGAAGAAGGATGCTCGTAGGATAGCATCCCGCAGAACCAACCACCATGGCTCCTCGAATCTCCTCACGATGCAACTCGGGCAACCCATAAACTGCCTCGGAAAGGAGCTCCGGTGCTGGATGGGCCCCACCATAAAATTCACTATACCGCGCCGCATCTCGAAGACGGAAATCGGCACTCAAATCAACAATACGCTTGCCCGCTTTCCAGAGTGGGAGGGCAAACTCAGCGGCCAAGCCATGAGGCAGGGCGAGAAAATAAACCTCCGCCCCGCAGTCCAGAAGGGTCTCGATTGCGGGTTCAATGAATAAAAGTTTTGAAAAATCTCCCACTCCTGTGAGGCGCGGAAGAACAGATCCGGCATGCTTGCCGGCATGCTGCCGGGAGGTAATCGCCACCACGTGCACGCCCGGATGCCTTGCAAGGATCGAGCAGAGCTCTTCTCCGGAGTACCCATTGGCGCCGACAATCGCGACTGGAACACGTTGGGATGCACTCATGGACATCAATCGGCGGCCATGGCCTTGGCTTTATCGAAGCGTTCCAGTGTTCGGTCCTTGCCCAGAACCTCGAACATTTCGTAGAGGCCGGGGCCTACAGAGCGTCCACTTACTGCCACCCGCGCGGGATGTACCAACTCGCCGGCCTTCACGCCAAGGGTTGTGGCTGTTGCTTTCAGGCATGCTTCGACATTTGCGTGCGTCCAGTCCTCTACTTCTTTCAACGCCACGCCAAGCGCTTCGATCCGACCGGATGCACCGGGTTTCTTAAGGCTCTTATCGACAGCTGCAGGATCAAATGCAAAATCCTCATTAAACAAATAGCCGATCCAATCAGGCACATCGCAAAGGTGTTTGACCTTGGGCTTTACAATGGCCAGCGCAGGAAGAAGGGCCTCGTCGCTCCCATAGGCGATTCCCGCTTTTTCAACAAAGGGCTTTGCCAACTCGACAAACCTGGCGAGGCTCATCGAAAGCAAGTGCTGCCCGTTCAGCCAAAAACATTTATCCAGATCGAAAATCGCATTTCTGCGGTTGATTTTTTTCAAATCAAAAAGCGCCCGGATTTCCTCCATCGTTAATCTTTCACGATTCTCACCGGGGGACCATCCGAGCAGGCATAGGTAGTTCAAGACCGCCTCGGGAGCGTATCCGTGTTCCATGAAATAGCTGATGCTTGACCCACCGTCGCGTTTGCTGAGCTTTTTCCCCTCATTATTCAAAATAAGAGGAATATGGGAAAAGTGCGGCGGCTTTTCACCCAGAGCCTCATAAAGCTCGATATGCTTCGGTGTATTGGACAAATGATCTTCCCCGCGGATCACGTGCGTGAGCTTCATCTCGATGTCATCCACGACATTCACAAAATGGAAAATATAGGATCCATCGGGCCTCCGTATTGTCATGTCGGGATGCGTCGCGGGGTTTGACATATCAAACTCGATACGCCCGCAAACAATATCCTCAACCACCACTGGCCGCCGTGGGGAGCGGAAGCGAATGGCTCCTGCATCCTCATAGACATGCCCGGAGGCCTCTAGGCGCGCGAGATATTTTCCATAGATATCCGAACGCTCGCTCTGGCGGTAGGGCCCAAAATCCCCCCCCTTGTCAGGTCCCTCGTCCCAGTCGAGCCCGAGCCATTTCAAACCGTCGAAGATGACTTGATTGGCTTCCGGGGTGTTGCGTTTTTCATCCGTGTCCTCGATCCGGAGAATGAATGAACCTCCATTCTGGCGTGCATAGAGCCAATTGAATAAGGCGGTGCGGACGCCCCCGACGTGGAGATATCCGGTAGGTGAAGGAGCAAAACGGGTACGAACTGTCATGAGCAGAGAGAAAGGCATTCACCGCATGAAAACAAGACTTTGAGCAACTGCCCCCCGACTGAAGATTGGCAGGGGTTGCCTTTCACTGAAAACGCCATTAACAGATCGTCAACGCATGAAGGAATCGCCTAAAAAAAATGTCATTGTCCTGTGCAGTGGTGGGATGGATTCGGTTGTCGCCCTCCACTGGGCGGCGCAAAAGCATTCGGTCACCTTGGCATTGAGTTTTGACTATGGATCGAAGCATAACGACCGCGAAATCCCCTGCGCAGCCTTGCAAGCAAAGGCATTGGGGCTCCCCCACTTTACACTGCAATTGGGATTCATGAAGGACTGCTTCGAATCTCACCTCTTGAAAAATGGTGCCGCCATTCCAATGGGTCACTACGAGGAAGCATCGATGCGCCAAACCGTAGTCCCATTTCGCAACGGAATCATGCTCTCTGTCGCTGCAGGGCTTGCCGAAAGCAAGGGCGCATCGGGTCTCGTCATCGCTGCCCATGCCGGAGACCATGCGATCTACCCGGACTGCCGCGAGGAATTCATGCAGTCCATGGGTGACGCCATCCGTCTTGGGACTTATGCTGAGGTCGAAGTCATTCGCCCGTTCATTGATCGCTCGAAAGCAGAAATCACGCGTCTCGGAAATGAACTCGGCGTTGATTTTGCGCAAACTTGGTCGTGCTACGTTGGTGGGGAAATTCATTGCGGAGAATGCGGCACCTGCGTCGAGCGCCGTGAAGCGTTCGAGCTTGCAGGTGTTCCTGACCCGACTTCCTACCTCAACTCGCCACCTCTCCCTCCCAAGCCCGACAAATGCTGATCTCCGAGATTTTTTACTCAATTCAAGGCGAGGGCCGGTTAACCGGCGTGCCTTCCGTATTTATCAGAACATCAGGCTGCAACCTGCGTTGTAAATGGTGCGACACGCCCTATGCCTCTTGGAAACCAGAGGGGGAAAATTTAAGCATCGCTGATATACTTAGTAAAATAGCTGCCCACCCCGCTAGACACATTGTTCTCACCGGGGGTGAACCAATGATCGCTCCTGGCATCCATGAGCTGGCCGATGCCCTCCGTGCCACAAATTATCACATCACGATTGAGACTGCGGGCACCATTCCACGGGCCGGCATCGCCTGCGATCTGGCCTCGATCAGTCCAAAACTCTCTAATTCGACTCCCTCGCCGGAGCAGATCGATGCCGCATGGATCACGCGCCATGAATCCACCCGCACACGCCCGGACATCCTGCGCGACTGGGTTTCCTTCGACGCATCTCAGCTCAAATTTGTCTATTCCGGGCCTCGGGATCTGGACGAAATCCAAAAGCTTATCTCCGACATCGGCACGCCCATTGCCCCTTCGGACATCCTCCTTATGCCCGAAGGCATCAACGAGAAGGCTCTTGCAGAACGCCAAAAGGAACTGCTCGAGATCTGTCTGGTGAATGGTTACCGCTTCTGCGACCGCCTACACATTCGCCTCTTTGGAAATTCAAAAGGCACATGAATGGACAATGATGATTGCTCGCAACCCTCTACCGAACCCCTAAAACCTTGTCCCATGTTTCGCATTTGCAAAATCCTCGAAATTGAAAACGGCCACATGTTGGCCCACCATCCCGATGCCTGCCGCTTTCCGCACGGGCACAGCCGAAAGGTGGAAATTACTCTGGAGGCGGAAGAGCTCGATGCCCATGGGATGGTCTGCGATTTCAAGATTGTGAAAGATGCCGTCGGAGCATTTCTCGACACATTCGACCATGCCCTCTGCATGAACACGGATGACTCGATGTTTCCTACATTAAAGGCGGCCTTTGGCGATCGTGTCATCCCCTTCGAAAAAACCGAACCTACCACCGAGGTGCTGGCCAAGACCTTCTTTGAAACCATCGCCAAGGGACTTGAGGACTATGCTTCGCGTCAGGATACTCGCTACCGACTCCGCTCTGCCGTCCGCCTGGCCAGTGTGCGCGTCTGGGAGACAAGTTCATCCTGGGCAGAGTATTCGCAGCAACTCTCCCGCCAATAGCCAGCGGCAAACGATTTTTCCATCTTTCCCGACCCGTGCCTTTTCGTGCAGGGTCTAGGGATGCTGAACATCATCTGGCTGGTTCTGATCGTGCTTTCCGTGCTTTTGGGAGGCTTTACTAGCAGACTGCCAGAGGTTACAGCGGCGGCTTTTGATGCCTGCAAGATGTCGGTAATGTCACTCGCCCTGCCACTTGCAGGCGTGATGGCCCTCTGGCTGGGACTCATGAAAATAGCCGAGAAGTCCGGCCTCGTCTTCCTTTTGTCCAAAGCCTTGCGCCCCGTCTTGTGCCGACTATTCCCCGACGTGCCACCGAACCACCCAGCCATGGGATCCATGGTCATGAATATGGCGGCAAATATGCTTGGCTTGAGCAATGCCGCCACACCGCTCGGTCTTCGAGCAATGCAAGATCTGGAAAAATTGAACACCCGTCCGGGCACTGCCTCGAATGCCATGTGCACCTTTCTAGCCATTAACACCAGTTCGGTCCAACTTGTCCCCGCTACTACCATCGCTATCCTCGCCGCCGCCGGGTCTGTTCAACCGACGATGATTATCGGCACTGCATTTTTTGCCACATGCTGTTCAACCATTGCTGGCATTCTCGCCGTGAAATCCCTTGAGCGACTTTCCCTCTTTGCTCTTCCCCCTAGTGAAGAACCCACTCCACCCGTGCGGACCGCAGGGATTGCCGCAGAGGAACGCCCTCCACGTCCTGCATGGTGGGGAACATTCCTGCTTCTTGCGTTTACGGGATGTTTTTTGTGGTTCGGATGGCAATTCACAGCCTCCTCCGAATCGGTCCGCAACCCGTTCATCGCCCTTGTTGAGGCGATTTCCTACTTGGCTATCCCGTTTCTCGTGGCGTTTTTTCCGCTCTATGCCGCTCTGTGTCGCGTGAAGGTCTATGAGGAATTCATCGAAGGGGCCAAGGAAGGATTTCAAGTGGCCATCAGGATCATTCCTTACTTGGTGGCCATCATTGTTGCGGTGGCGATGTTCCGTGCAGCAGGGGGGATCGACCTCCTGACACGTTTTCTTGGACCGACACTGGCAGCGATTCATTTTCCCTCTGAATTACTCCCACTCGTGCTCATGCGTCCGCTCAGTGGGAGTGGAGCAAATGGTCTTTTTGCAGAGCTCGTCTCAAGCACCGGGCCCGATAGCCTAGTTTCCCGCATGGCGGGGTCAATCATGGGGAGCACTGAAACAACTTTCTATGTCATCGCGGTCTATTTTGGATCCGTGGCAGTTCGCAGAAGTCGCCATGCCGTTCCCGCAGGACTCATCGCTGACCTCGTGGGCGTTACCGCATCGGTCATCATCTGCAATCTCATCTTTGGGCGCTGAACTGGTTCAACTCCCAGATCGCTCGACAAAACTGCGCACAATTTCGAATTCCTGCCTTGTTAGTGCCTTCCATGACATTTTTCCCATCGCTTGTCCGGCTTCGTCAATCATTCCCCGTGACGCCAGCGCCATAACAGACAAAGCGGCATGCCTCGCGCGAAGTTCAGAGTCATCAGGCATCACTCCCGGCACAATCAAGGCGGCAGTGCCTTTAATGGAATCTCCCCTCAAGAGCAACTGAAGGGCATTCGTGATTCGAAACCGAAGATTATAAGGGTTATCATGCGCCAATCTAGCCACTGGCCCTGCTTCCACCTTCCTGCCTAGCACCAAGCGACAATACTCGATCTCATTTTGAAGTTCATGAATATAACCCAGTGATCCTGATTGCAGGGCCACCTCGTAAAGAATCAAAGATACTTCCATGTCCTGCTTGGCGCGAACCACATTACGGAGAGTTTCGAACCTCCCGGATGCGGAATCATCATTTTTGAGCGCAGATAAAATACCCTGTCGCATGAAATCATTCTCACCGGCATGGATGAAATATGCAGCGACTTTGACCCCGTCATCTGGTGTGTCAGATGTCACTCCCAACGCGGCTTCGAATGAAGTCTTCCCCTCGGCTAGACGCCCCTCCAAGAGCAAGGCCCGCCCCCGCGCCAAATGGGTTTGCCATGGCGCCAAAGGATTAGAGGGATGAGCCAACACCTGGTGCAACTCCTCGAAACGCGAGGCCCCGGCAAGGGCATCCAACCAGATGCCAAACAGATCTCGGTCGGCAAAGGCTTCTTCCGAGGCGACCAGATCCGCACCCAAGGAGTACTGGCCATGATTTACCAGCCAGAAGACACCTTTTTTTCGATCTCCGACAGAGACACCCTCCAGACGCTCAACAATTTTGGCTGCCGTAATTGGAGTATTCTCCGGAGCAAGTTTTACCTCCACCGAGTCAGCCACCAGAAGCATTTCCTCAGTCCGTTCAGGATGTGAACGCAATGCAGTGATCCAATTGGGGATCAACTCAGGTGGAACGAGGTTTTTTTCAATCCCAGCAGCAAGCGCAACGGCTCCCAGTCCCCCATCGCTGGCACTGAGTTCATTAAGAATCAAAAAGATTTCAGTGGCATTGCCCTTGTCGAGTCGGTTTGCGATTAAGAATCCAGCCAACGCGGCACGGCATTGCGCGGAAGCATCGATATCAACAGCCAATCTGAGCGAGGATTCCGCCGCAACCAATTTCCCGCGCATGATTGCAATATCGGCACTGATGAGATGAGGCAGCGCAGTAGGATCACCGGAACTCAATGAATCCACAATTCGATCCGCAAGCTCCCATTCCAAATGAAG
>CALAPX010000015.1 GCA_937888355.1 uncultured Spartobacteria bacterium | reverse complement strand
TCAATGATGGTGAATATTTTAACCATATTCATTTTCTCTAAACTGGACAAGACCCAAAAACTAAACCGGTCAATCCCCACGCCTAGGCGTTATCGTTGGCTGATGAAAACCGAACAATATATAAAGAGACCATGAATATAAATCGAAGACAGTTTATCAAAATAGCCAGTGCTGGCGCAGCTTTGGGTGCATCCGGCTCTTTCGCCTTCGGCGAATCCACGCTGAACGTACCCTCGTACCTCAAGGGCTACGAAGATCTTTATGCCAGCGATCCCCGCCAGGCCGCCTTGGCCTGGTTTAAGGAAGCGGAATCCGGCCTTTTCATTCATTACGGCTTATACAGCCTGCTGGAAGGACATTACCAGGGCAAGCACTCCAGACCGGCCGAGTGGGTCATGAAGAAAGGCAATGTTCCGCTCGCGCAATACGAGCAGCTGGCGGATCGCTTCACGGCTGAGAAGTTCGACGCCGATTTTATCACCGACATGGCGCTCGGTGCCGGGATGAAGTACATCAACATCACGACCCGCCACCACGACAGTTTTTGCCTGTGGGATACGAAGGTCAGTGATTTCAAATCCACCAACAGTCCGGCTAAACGCGACCTGGTGGCGGAGCTGGCGGAGCAGTGCCACCAGAAGGGCTTGGGGCTCTGTCTCTACTATTCCCACGGCCGCGACTGGCGCCATCCGCATGGTCCCGAAAGCTTGTTCCCCGCCGCGGAAGTGGATTACCAGAAGTATGTCGATTTCATGAGCGCCCAGATGACGGAACTCCTTACAAACTATGGTCCGATCGCAGCCATCTGGCTCGATGGGATCGGCGGTGCCTGGAATACACAGAAGCAGGCCGGAGGACGGGACGTTCTTAAAACCCAGGAGCTCTACAAGCACATTCGCAGCCTGCAGCCCCAGGTGCTGATCTCCTACAAACAAGGCTATCTGGGTACCGAGGATTTCATGGCGCCCGAGCGCCACTGGAAAGGAAAATCGGTCAAGCCGCTGGAGATCTGCAATACGCTGCAGGGCCATTCCTGGGGCTACGACAGCGCCGATGAAGGGCGACATCGTAAACCAAACGAGATTATGAAGATGCTGGCTGGTGCCAAAGCCATGCCGGCCAACCTGCTGTTGAATACCGGTCCGCTGCCGGATGGCTCTGTTCACCCCGATGATATCAAAACGCTGAAGGCAGTCGGACAACGGTTGCGCAAAAAATAGCACTCAACAACGAGCTGAAGGCGACGATTGAATCCGAACCCGCGCCTTCGCTTGGACTTTCTACGAATTAAGGAAAAATATGAAAAGAACTCTACACCTATTACTAGTCGCGTGTGCCCTATTCTCGGCCACCCTATCCGTCTCTGCAGCGGATGTTGTCACACAGGATGACCGCATGGAGTGGTGGCGCGATGCTCGTTTCGGTCTGTTCATCCACTGGGGGCTTTATGCTGTCCCTGGCGGGGAATGGAAGGGAAAGGATTACGGCCAGGAATGCGGGGAACAAGGATCAGAATGGATCATGGCCGGCGCACAAATTCCGAGGAAGGAATACGCGCAACTTGCAACGCAATTCAACCCGATCCAGTTCGATGCCGAAGATTGGGTCTCGCTGGCCAAGGCGGCGGGCATGAAGTATATCGTGATCACATCCAAACACCATGACGGTTTCTGTCTCTTCGATACGGAGCACACCGATTACAATGTTATGGATGCAACCCCTTTCAAGCGCGATATCATCAAGGAGCTGGCGGATGAATGCGCAAAGCAGGACATTCGCTTCGGTGTCTACTATTCTCAATATTTTGACTGGTATCACAGGCGCCACAGGCTTGAGAGCGACAAGCCTGCCATGTCAGAACCTGATTATCTCAAGATGGTGCAGAATCATCTCGGTGAACTCCTCACAAACTATGGGGAGTTGGCGGTCCTCTGGTTCGATATGGGGTTCGGAAGCCTGAAGGAAGCCAATTCTCAGGGAGCAGTGGTAAGAGAGCTGCAACCGAACACGATCATTTGCAGTCGGCTGTACCGCAGGAACTTCTCAGAGGCACAAAAAAAGTATGCCGACTTTGAATCCCTGCCCGACATGGAAATTGCCACGCACCGCGTGGCGGGCGATGCCGAAACCTGCATGACCATGCGCCACAACTGGGGATATGACCTGGACGACGACAACTGGAAGAGCACAAAAGATGTTGTTGAGAGGCTGGTTCTGAGCGCTTCGCGGGGCGTGAACTTTCTCCTCAATGTGGGGCCGACACCGGAAGGCACGTTCTGTCCGGAGGAAATCGATCGTATGAAAGCCGTCGGCGAATGGATGAAGATCAACGGAGAATCGATTTACGGAACGAAAGCGAGTCCTTTTGATTTCGATTTCCCCTGGGGCACCATGACTCAAAAAGAGACGAAGCTGTATCTGCATGTCATGAAATGGAATCCGGAAGGGATTGGTTTCAACGGCGTGATGGGCAAACCGGCAAAGGCATATCTGCTGGCCGACCCTGAGCAGAGGGAGCTGTCCGTTCGGCACGATGCCAGCGGGCACATAACAACCATTGACGTGCCGGGCGAAGCTCCTGATACGAATGACACGGTCATTGTCCTTGAGTTCAATGCCACCGTTGAAATAGCCAAGACTGCCAAGGGGCGCTATCACTGGTCAAAAAGCACTGGCATCAAACCCAGGAAAAAGAACAGGAAAAAGAACAGGGAATAGGCGGGACATAGGGTTGCACATGATCGCTTGGACCGTCCGAAAAGTGAACCCGGACGTTCGATTAAAAAAGAAAGAGAAATTACATGATCACAATATCTAAATCAAATCCTTTCAAGACGATATCAGCGGCCGCGGCTCTTCTTTAACCCGATTGAGGAGATCAAGACCCTCTATGGCAAACGCCACCAGCTGGGCGCACGTGACGTTTCCGACGGCATCTCCCCGATTCAAGGGCTTCGCGGCCGGAGCTTTCGCATTTTGACCACGATTGATCCGGGCGATGCCGAGGCCTTCGGCCTGGATATCTGCGGTGTCAAGGTGACCTACAACACCCAAAGCGGGATGTTGGCCGTGGACGAGGACGCCGCACAAAAGGAACCTGGGGGCAAACGCCGTCCCCTACCGCTGGACGGGGGGCGCATCCTCTTGGACATCCTGGTGGACACCACGTCGCTGGAGGTCTTTGCCAACAATGGATTCCTACATATTCCGCACGGGCGACAAAAACTCTACGAGAAACCAGAAGGGGACATCAAACTCTTTGCTGACGGTGGCACGATCAAGGTCGAAACGCTGGAAGTGATTGAATTGAATTCGATTTGGAAGTCTTCGAAAGGAAAATAAGCAATGAATAACACACAACAGAAATCTTTAACCGCCACGCTTACGATTTGTGCCGCAGTATGGCTGCTGGCATTCAACACATTCGCAACGGCAAGCCGACCCAACATCGTGTTCATCCTGGCTGACGACATGGGGATCGATTCCGTGTCGGCGAACAACGTTGCGATGGGACCGCTCAAGACCCCGCACATCGACCGCCTGATCAGCCAGGGCATGAACTTCACCGATGCTCACTCGGGCTCAGCCGTGTGCACCCCCACCCGCTATGGTCTGCTCACCGGTCGCTATTGCTGGCGGACCCGTTTGAAAAAAGCGGTTCTTTGGGATTGGGGGAATCCTTTGATTGATCCTGATAGGCTGACTGTTGCCGAACTCCTCAAAGAGCAAGGATACGCCACCGGAATGGTTGGCAAGTGGCATCTGGGCATGACCTGGTTCGACAAGGAGGGTAAACCCGCCAATGCCCATCTGAAAATTACCGATGCCCACTTTAATCGAGAAAGTACCGAACGGGTGGCCGCGGTGGGGCGCAACATTGATTTCACCAAGGCCGTCCGGGGAGGACCGATCGATCATGGCTTTGATTACTACTTTGGCGTGGATGTGCCCAACTTCCCACCCTACCTCTGGATCGAGAATGATAAGACCGTGGGCATCCCAACGGTACCGAAGCCCAAGAACATGTTTGGCACCCCCGGACCCATGCTTCCGGGATGGAAACTGGAAGACATTCTCGTGGGACTTAGTAACAAGGCGGTGGAGTGGATCACGGAGCAAAGTAAACAGGACAAACCCTTCTTTCTCTACCTGCCTCTCACCTCTCCCCACACTCCGATTGCCCCAAGTAAGGCCTTCCAGGGCAAGAGCGGGATCAGCAAATACGGTGATTTTGTGATGGAGACGGACTGGGTGGTGGGGCAGGTCATGCAAGCACTCGAGGACTCGGGGGTAGCTGAAAACACACTGGTCATCTTCAGCGCGGACAATGGAACCGCGGGCCCGGCCAACTTCGAAGAGCTGGAGTCCAAGGGAGTGGACCTGCGGCATAATTTCAAAGGGCAAAAATGCCAGATCCATGAAGGAGGTCACCGGGTTCCCTTTGTGGCAAGATGGCCGGCAAGAATCAAGGCGGGCTCGATCTGCAAGCAGACCATCTGCATGAATGACTTCATGGCCACCGTGGCCGACATTCTCGACGTATCGCTGCCTGAAAATTCGGCCGAGGATAGCACCAGCATCCTCAACCTTCTAACTGGGGAAGCAACTGTACTCCCCAACCACCCGAGCGTGGTCAACCACAGCATGAGCGGCCAGTTTGCCATCCGCCAGGGCAAGTGGAAACTGATTCCCAAACCAACCGCGCAGTTGTTTGACCTGGACGCAGACCCCAAGGAAAGTAACAACCTCGCTTCGGCTCATCCAAAGATCGTCAAGGAGATGGAACAAAAACTCGAAGTCTATAAACAAAGCGGACGATCGACTGGACGGTAAGTTCCGCCTTTATCAATGAGAGCAACCCTTATAGCAACAAGCACCACCATAAAATGAAATCGATATTCAAATTCCCGCTGTACACCGCGGTCTGGCTGCTGGCCTTGTGCTCATCCGCCATCGCCAACGCTGAGGAAGAGAGCGAGGCCTCCGGGTATAATATTTCTGTACCGAAGCCGACGCAGGCGGCGGTGCGTTATGGAGATCATGAGCGTCACATCCTGGATTTTTGGAGGGCGGAGTCTGACGCGCCGACCCCGCTTGTCTATGTCATCCATGGGGGAGGATGGCGCAGTGGCAGCAAGTAGCGGCTCAGTCGCTTTGTCGATGCCGCAGCATTGCTCAAGGCGGGCATTTCGGTCGTTGCGATCAACTACCGTTTGATGCAGCACGCCGAGGGGGTTGAGCCTCCCGTCAAAGCGCCGCTTCATGATGCCGCCCGCGCCTTGCAGTTCGTCCGAAGCAAGGCGGAGGAGTGGAACATCGACAAGCAACGCATCGCGGCTTCCGGAGGATCGGCCGGTGCCTGCTCCAGTCTTTGGCTGCTCTACCACGATGATCTTGCGGATCCGAAAAGCAAGGACCCCATTGCCCGGGAATCCACCAGGCTTTTTTGCGCAGCGGTTAACAACGCTCAAACAACATTGGATCCTCGCCAGATGAAAGAGTGGACCCCGAACAGCAAATACGGCGGGCACGCCTTTGGGATCAACGATTTCGATCAGTTCCTGGGCGAACGTGAAAACATCCTGCCGTGGATTCAGGAATATTCACCCTACGCGCAGGTGAGTGCAGATGACCCTCCGGTTTATCTGATCTACAAGGCTCCTCCTGCGATTGGTGAGAATCAGAAAGATCCGACGCACACCGCCAACTTTGGCGTAAAACTCCAAGAACATTGCAAAAAGCGTGGATTGGAGTGTGAGCTTGTTTACCCCCGCGCTCAGAATATCCGATACCAATCCCCCACAGAATACCTCATTTCCAAGCTCACCGCCTCTTCAAGCGGGTCATAGTCCAATGCTTGTGGCAGTGGGTCTGGTGATCAGAAGCGGCGTCCAAGGCCCCTTAATACCCCCTCTCGCCAGATTCCTCTAAATTAAATCGGAACATCTTATGCATAAATATCTATCAAGGAGCAGCGGGATTGCCGTTGTTTCATTGGCTCTGAGCCTCCTGCCGACCACTGTCTCTGCACGTCCTCCGGGGGACCGGCCAAATGTCATTATCTTTTTTCTGGATGACAGTGGGTACGGGGACTTCTCCCACACTGGCAATCCAACGGTTCGGACGCCGAATATTTCCAAGATGGCCCAAGATGGGATGAATTTCACCCAGTGTTATGTGACCTCCCCGGCGTGCAGCGCCTCGCGTTACTCGTTGATGACTGGGCGGTACCCGGGACGCTCCGGCTTGGGAACATGGGTGATCGGTCCGGGGTCACAACGGCATCTTCACCCAGAGGAAATGACGATCGCCGAGGGACTCAAATCGCGGGGGTACAAAACCGGAATGTTCGGCAAGTGGCACTTGGGAAGTCCCAGCAAAAGCAATAATTTGTCCCAAGATTCACTGCCGCTGGCTCACGGCTTTGACGAGTGGCTGGGAACCAATGTCTCCCATGATTACAGCAACGCGATGTTGCTCAAATCCGACCCGCAGGGCAGCGAACCAATCAATGGGTACTCGATCATCGCAAAAAACCTCCCATCACATCCGGACGTCTGCGCATCGCTGACCCGGCAATCAACGGATGCGGCGCTTTCCTTCATCAATAGAAACAAGGGCGAACCTTTTTTTGCCTATATCCCGTTCAACATGCCGCACCTTGGTATCTATGCGAGCAAGGACTTTGCTGGAAAATCAAAGCGCGGGCTGTTCGGAGACGTGATGGAGGAAATCGATGCAAGTGTCGGTCAAGTACGGCAGGCGCTTGAAGAGAATGGGCTCGCGGAGAATACGTTGATTATTTTCGCTTCGGATAACGGGCCGTGGATCACATTTCAAGACACCGCAAGCCATCAAAAGTATGGCGAGGCACGCTTGCATATCGGGTACGCGCTGCCGTTTCGCGATGGCAAGGGGTCCAACTGGGAAGGTGGTCACCGTGTTCCGGGGATCTTCTGCTGGCCCGGAAGTATTCCCGCCAATACCATGGAAACTTCTCCTGTGAGCACGTTGGATATTTTGCCCACCGTATTTGCGTTGGCCGGTGTGGATCTCCCTAAAGATCGCAGCATCGATGGCCGCGATATCAGCCCCTACTTGATGCCACAAACACACAAGGGTAGTGTGCCGGAATATGAGTTTTACTATTCCGGATCGAAGAACATGCCTTCTGCGCTTCGCGTCGGGCCTTGGAAAATGCATGTCCAGATCTTTTCCCAAACAGGGAACAATTACGGCTTCAAGGCTTCCCGCGACAAGCCGCTGCTCTTCCAGGTGGAACAGGACCTCGGAGAGAGGATTGACCGGGCGGAAGAGGAGCCGAAGCGGATTCAGGAAATGCTGTCGAAGCTGGAGGCCTTTGAAAACCAGGTACAAGAGGAAGGCTCTTTCTGGAGCACCCAATGATGATGCCAAGTCTGACCAAACTCTATGCGCTACGACCCATCCGTACCAATCATCAGCTGGGCTGAGGATTTAAAGAGGCTGAAGCAAGCC
The DNA here is from genome assembly GCA_937888355.1 of uncultured Spartobacteria bacterium. Lineage (GTDB taxonomy): Bacteria > Verrucomicrobiota > Verrucomicrobiia > Chthoniobacterales > Terrimicrobiaceae > UBA967. The sequence continues at coordinate 1,800 of CALAPX010000015.1, read as the reverse complement.
AAGTAAAGAAACGTAAAGATGCCAATCACTCTTCCGCCGATCACACGCCGAAGCTTCCTCAAGGGTTCGCTCGCTCTTGGTGGCACGGCAGTGATGCCGCATCTCGTTTGGGCTACTGCGGACACTGAACGCCCCAGGGTGGACCCAAACCGGGTGGCCCTGCTTGCGGATACACATATCAGTGATGATCCAACGCAACTCTATCCGGGTACGAAATGGCCTGGTTCGCCCGTTAAGGAAGACGAGCACGAATGGGTGAACATGGCGGATTGTCTTGCCCAAACGGCCATGAGCGTCATCGCGCTCAATCCCCGGCCGGCGCACTTGATCATCAACGGGGACTGCGCACTCAGCAGTGGGACAGAAGGCGAGTATTTAGAATTGCTCCGGCTGGTGGAGCCGATCCGTGCCGCAGGAGTCACCGTTCATGTCACGATCGGGAATCATGACACGCGTGAGAACCTTTGGCGACGGATCCCTTTCCTCAAGAAAGAGCAGATGGGTCTTCAGGCGGGTGTGATCGAGCTGCCGCACGCAAACCTGATTCTGCTGGACTCAGGAAAAGGGGGCATCCTTGGAGAAGAACAGTTGGACTGGCTGAGCAAACAACTCGACGAACGAGCGGATAAGCCGGCCCTCATCTTTGGCCACTTCAACCCCTATCCCAATCGGGGCTTGCGTCCCATCAAAGGCATGCGTGACGGGGCCGCTCTGTTGAAACTGCTTGCCGAACGGAAACACGCCAGAGCCTATTTCTACGGTCATACCCATGAGTGGCAGCATGATCAACAGGGCCATCTTCACCTCATTAACCAACCGGCCGTCAGCTACTATTTCGGGAAAGGCCATGCACATGGCTGGCTCGACATGAAGCTCAGTGAAACCTCCGCTGACCTTGAGCTGCACTGCATTAATCCCAAACACCCGCAGCACGGGGAGCGGAGAAAAATCCCTTTCATAGACGAAGAAGGCCAAACCATATGAGAGCCATCGTATTACTTGTTGTTACCGGGATGTGCGTCGCGACACGTTGTTTCGCGGCTGAAGTCCCTGCCAAGCCCATTGCCGTGCGCGTTGCGGCTTACAATGTTGAGTTTGGCAAAAGCGCGGCGCCAGAACAGATTGGCGCTCTCCTGAAGCCATATGCGTTGGACATCATCGGGTTTAACGAAGTTCCTGACGGAGACTGGACGGCCCGAGTGGGCAAGGTGCTGGGGATGAACTACTGCTATGTGGGCAAGATTTCATCGGCAAATCACAAGGATAAATACAAATCGATATTAAGTCGGACGCCACTCGAAGGCACAGCCGAGCATGAATTGCGGGTTCAGCGTGGCTGGAATCCTGCGTCGGCTGTGAGAGCCGAAACAGAGATTCATGGTGTTCAAATCGCATTTTACTCACTGCATATCAGCGGTTCGAAGGGGAAAGACGGTCACGCCAACCTGTTGGCCAAACAAATCTTACCGAACGAAACGACCGAGCGGGTGATAGTGGTCGGAGATTACAACAACAAGATCGGCGATGCGGCCATGAACGCGATCGAGGGAGCGGGCTTCAGACCCACATGGAAGGATCTTAAAATCGATGTATCCAAATTGTTTACCTACAACGCCCAAAATCCGCAAAAGAACCACGGGGTGATCGATCACATTCTGTACAACACAGCATCAGGAGCCAAGGTTACAGATGGAAGCATCATCGAACTGGAGCAGCCATTGTCTGACCATAAGCCCATTTGGGCAGAGATATCATTCCCTTAACAACTTAAGAAGGCGCTGAGTCCCGAGTAGACGAGGC
>CALAPX010000014.1 GCA_937888355.1 uncultured Spartobacteria bacterium | reverse complement strand
TGGCCTTGATGAAATCCTCACCCAGACGACCAGAGATAGCAGAGACCTCCGCCAACTCTATTTCGAACACACGTCGCGCCCGCTCTAAATAATCCATATCGGCATGATGCGAAACCGAGGCCTTCGTATCAAGAACCGCCTTGGTGTCACCAAGCGAGGGCCTCAACCCCATCAAGCGCGCGGGTTACAGGATCCGTCCTGGGAGGAATTGGCGGAAGTTCTGGAATCCTCTCCAAAAGGGATCTCCCAGGTCCATCCAAGCGCGTCGCCTCATACCAATTCAAATAGTTTAACATTTCGCCATGCCGTTCGATTAAAAGGGCCCGAAGCGCCTCAAGCTTTTCGATTTCTTCAGACACTTTTGCCTTGGGCTTTCGCTCGAGTGTCATGAAAATACGCCTGTATTCGGCAATGATCGGCTTCATCATTGGGTGCGCTCGAAATTCCAACGCGATGCACTCCAAAGAGCGATCCCGCAAAAGGCGTGCCCCTTCCTTCGTTTTGGCGATTGCTGGCAGGGCCACTGCTCCGCGCGCCTGCTCCGTGTCCGGGTCCTTGGGATCCGCAGGCGCAGAAATATCCAGCAACCCATTCAGCGCATCATTTGAAGCATTCACCCCGAGTGATGAGTGCTGCTGAGGCATCGATGTCTTCGCAATTGAAAGTGTCCACCGCTTGGTCAACTCGGTTTCGTTTTTTCCGATTTCAGGAAAAGCACCAAGAAGCCCGTCAATTCCGGCAAGTGAAGGGATTTTCTCCAAAAATTCCGTGAGCCTGCGTTTCGAATCAGGCGAGGCTTGAAGAACCTCAAGCAATGCATATGCCTGAGCTCTATAAAGAACGAGCGAATGAGAATCCATGATCCCCGGCCGTTCCTTCATAAATCTTCCAAGCGAGGGGGGCCTGTCGGAACGCAACAATGCAACATGCACACCTGAGGGGACTTCTCCTTCTCTTTCCCTCATGGACTCTGCCAACCCTTCGACCAACCACTCCGGAGGTGATTCGAGGGCACTGCCAGGCTTGGGCGGTTTATTGCGATGCATCCCATGAAGCACAAGCGCACGGAACAACTCGACCCACAGCATGTCTCCATCGACAACGCTTTTGTCCCACAGATCAAGTTGCACCTTGGTTCCTCCACCCTCGACGCTAAATACCATGAGTTGAGTGGCTGGAATTCCTTTGGGCCGGATATCTCCCGAGAGGTCTTGAATGATTATAGGCGAGGATGCTGCGACAGGTGCTCCGATTCTCTTATTCCAAACATCCAGCGCCCTTTCGGCATCACGTGAGATCCGCCCGCGCCACCCTGCATCTTCGGCATACACGACAAATGCCCCGCTACTGCTCACCGTCCGATTTTTTAACAAGGCCCCCATTGATGAGATGCCCTGCAACGCCAATAGGAGCAGCGTCAGAGAGAAGAGTCGGACCATTTCAAAATTACAGCGCGCGGGATTACTTCGATGTTCTTTGCCGATGCGATCTTATCGATAAAGCTAGGGTCGACTGCCAAACACGGCCTCCACAGAGCTGCAAAATATCCCACCGCAAATTCCGGGATAGTGATTGTTCCGATTGATGCGCCCGTGAAACGCACTCCCATGCCGGCTCCTTCAACAACCGGAGCCAACTCCAATCGGCACACCACTGTTCGACCAGCAACCTCAAGCAACATAACAAGATCAAGCATTCCTGTTCCTAATTTGATGTAGCACCTCTGGAATCTTACTGCGGTTCCAGCGAATCTAAAAAGGAGCCTGGGCACTTCCTGGCTTGCCAAAACTTGATTCAACGAACTCTCCTCACCAACCCAGTTCCCTCGACCGAACGCTGCCGATTTTGTGAGGGATTCCGCGACATGGGCAACAACTGAGTCATTCAAAACGGTAGGCGGCTTTACTCCGGAAACTGGCTGGATCGCTTTGGATGCCAACCATGCCATCACGCCGACAACACACATCAGGCACAACAAAAAAACGTTTCTCCCAGTGTGGCGGGGACGCACCGTTTTCAATGCGGCATATTTGGTCTTCGATGACTTGAAAACAGGGGGAGGCGGTTGATACGCCGCTGAAGGAGTCACCGGCTTCCCTCCATCATGTTCCGGATCCGGCAAGCGGACACCACAGTTCTGACAAATGACCCTCTTGGAATCATTCCGGGAACCGCACTGCCCGCATACCCGGATCATGCCGCAGAGGAGGGCTTTGAGTCGGTCTTGGGGGCAGGCGTGGGCACGGCCGGCTTTGGGTCGGATTTCGGCTCTGATCCACCAGCATCTTTTTTTGCGGCGTCCTTGTATCCCTGGCTACGATAGTCCGTGGTGTAAAACCCTGAGCCCTTGAAGATCAATCCGGCGCCGGTTCCTAGAAGGCGGCGCACCTTGCCTTTTCCCCACGATTCCATAAGACAAGAGCCCTCCGGACAGGTCTCAAAGACGTTATCCTTCATCGATTGGAACACCTCGAAGGTCTTACCGCATTTTTCACACTCGTAATCGTAAGTAGGCATATTAGTTAGGCTATACCATCAACCGAGTCCCCCTGCAATCGCCCCCTCACCGAATCCGGTAGCGACCATCACCGACACTCAAAAGCTGGATACCAACTTTGGTCAGGCCCTGATGGTGGAACCCGAGCTCCTTGGCCACTGGCGTGGTGACATCCAAAACCCTGCCGCGAACGAATGGCCCCCGATCATTCACACGCACCTTTGTAGATCGTCCGTTTTCCAAGTTGATCACCCGGATCATGCAGGGAATTGGAAGCGTCTTGTGGGCTGCCGCACGTGTCCAAGGCCAAAGCTTTTCACCCGTTGCCGTTTTACCAGGAAAAAATAAAAAGTGCTCCGAGTAATGGGAAGCGACTCCCGTTTCCCTATGTCCCAACGCTTCCTGTGGAGACATCGGATAATACCGAACCCCTCGAATCGCATACGGCTTGGTCTTATACCCTTGATAAGCTGGACCAATGCACCCAACACAGAATCCTGCCAGCGTAAGAACCGCTACCGACTGGATGTGGATCAGTCGCCTCACGAATTGCCTAATAACCGAAGGGCCTCGTTGCGTGAAGAAGGAATCTTTCCACAATACCGCTCGAGCTCGTTAAGAACCGCTCCGTGAACATCGAGAACCCCCAGCAGACGGCAAAGCTCCACCTCGAAAAATACCAGCGCCCTCTCAGTGGCAGGGTTGCCACTCAAATAATTCAACCCTCGCGATAGCAAGTCATGGATTTCAGGCACCGGTTGGCCTGGCTCGGTGCTCAAGTCGACAACCTCTGAAAAGTATCCCGCCAAAAATAGATTTGCCGCCGCACTGGCGGCAAAGGGATCAATCAAGCGAATCTCGCGAAGAGTGTGCAAATCACCGCGCCGGGCAAGCACGTAGCCGATCTCGACGCGGTGGAATAAATCCAAGCGTCCGGCAAATGCGCTGCCAGCGCGTCGGGCACCCTTCGCCACGGTCTGAACCTTACCATAATCAGCGGTGCTCCATGTCAGAATCAGGCTGGTGTCGCTCCAGGCATGACGCCGAATCAGGATGGCCTCTGTCTGTTCCATGGCTCCGCGGGAACCAAATTCCGCTTGTTACAGCGAAATCACCTTGGCGCTGTGAATATCCGGATCAGCTGCGAATTTCGCTATGACATCAGGCCCGGGAGCACTATCCAGATTCAGGAGTGTCAGGGCCTGCCCACCTTGCTCATTCCGAGACAGGCTCATACTGGCGATGTTGATATTCTCTGCGCCGAGAAATGATCCGATGTGGCCCACAATGCCGGGGCGGTCGCGGTTCTCAAGCATGAGAACAACCCCGGCAGGGGTGACTTCAACAGAGTGACCGTTGACACGCACAATGCGGGACTCGTTTTTTGCCCCAAAAAATGTGCCGCCGATCGAGACTTTCGCGTCACCGCTGAAAACGGCGACATGAAGCCACTCGTTGAAATCCGTTTGCTCGCTTGAGCGGATCTCCTCGACATCAAGTCCGATCGTCGCCGCCATGCTCCGCACATTGACACTATTGACCTCTTCGCCGCCGGCATGCTTGAGGAAGCCGGTGAGGATCGCGCGGCTGATCGCGTCAGTAGGCATCTCCACGGCTTTTCCGCCGTACGTGATAACAACTCGGTCATTACGTTTCGGAGCGAGTTGGGCAACGAATCGGCCAAGCTTGTCCCCAAGCGTTATATAAGGTTTTACCACCGCCGCCGTCTTGGCATCGATGCTTGGCATGTTAACAGCGTTGCGGATTTCTCCATCGAGCAATGCCGCGCGAATTGCTTGAGCGATTTCGATACCCACATTCTCCTGCGCCTCGGCTGTGCTGGCGCCGAGGTGTGGAGTGAAAACGATATTCGATAGCTCACGAAGAGGAAATTCC
>CALAPX010000013.1 GCA_937888355.1 uncultured Spartobacteria bacterium | reverse complement strand
TGGATCGCCTTTGAAGGCAAAAGTCGGGAAGTCTTTTTGCTGGAAAATTTCCTCCTTGTTCGAGTTGTCGAGGGAGACTTCCAAGGCGGAACCGACATCGGTGAAGGTGTAATTCCCCACTTCGGTCATCTGCGAGGCCTTGGGCTGCATCAGGAGAGGATTTGCCGCGTTTGCGACGGGTGCGGCAGCGGCGGCGGTGACTTCCGTTTTTTGGGCATCCACGCCGGCGCCGATCATGTAGCCCTCGAAGTCCTTCGTGACCTCTTGGCCATTGGCGGCAGCGGACTGCGCGGGTGCGGCAGAGTCCGAGTAACCGCTGAGCACGCGGATGATAAATTGCGGAGCCTGACGGCCGAAGGGATTCTCCAAACTCACACGCATTCCGGGGCCCACATACTGGCGGGGCAGGATGCCGGCAAATTCCTGCACGGTCGTCCAATCAGCATCCACCTTGTCGCGCGTCATGATGGTGAAGGGCTGGAGTTCGAAGCCGCCCTCGGCGCGGCGGGCCTCATACACGATCTTGGCGCTGCGGTGGGCCGAGGGGTGGTTCATCGTGTTCGGCTGATGGTCGAGATAGTAGCAGTCGGCAATGAGCTTCCGCTGTTCCGGAGTGAGCAGGGGAGTGACCTCGCGCCAGACGGCGAACTGGTCGGCGATCAATTCCGCGAGGCCGTATTGTTTGATTGCGGCGAGGGAGATGCCAAACATCGGCTCGGGTTTTCCAAATCCAAATCCTCGGCTGTTCGCGGCAGCGCCTTGGGCGAGGGTGAAATGGTTTTCGATCGGGTTGGTGGCGAGGCGGCCGGGGCGGTCGATCGCCAGCGCGGCGCTTCCTCCTCCGGGGCGGTAGAGGTTGAGGTGCCGTTTCCCGTCGGGGCCGGGATTCGAAACCATGCGATACACCAGATCCCAGGGATTCGGTGCGCCGCCCGAGTTGTTGCTTGTCATCGGGCGCTCGGTGTTCTGGTAAACATACATCGCCCACTTCGGATAGCCCCATGGCACATCGTTGTGTGACTCTGCGCCGTCGTATTCGTGGTGCTGGACTCCGAGTCGGTTGAAAAACTCCGCGTAGTCCTTGGCGGTGATTTCCGCCAGATCGGTCATGCTGTCCGGGTAGTAGTTTTGGTTATAGGACTTCAAAAGCCCGACAGCTTCCGTGCCGGCTTCGTGGTTGGTCGCATTCGCGCCGCGCACGCATTTGGTCAATTTCCATACCGGCTGATCCGTGTCCTCGAATTGGCATTGGACAATCTCGTCGCCAATCCGGACATCGTTGAATTTGAACCAATGACCGTAGTCATTCGGTCCCGGGAATTTCACGCCAGGGTTCGGGCGGAAAAGGATCGTCGTGTCGGTCGCGGAGATGGGCTTTTCCAACTTGCCCTTGCCCCAATTCGACAAACGGCGGTCGGTCTTTTTGCCTTTCCCCATGTATTTTGAGCCCTCGGGCCCGATGCCGTAGCAGAGCGAGTGGAGCATCGCGTCCATGCCGTTTGCGCGGAGCTTGTCGATGAAGGCCTTCAAATCCTCTTCGCCGCGCGGGAAAACGGCCTTGTGCACGGAGAGCGAATCGCGGTCGTAGACCCAGTAACCGCCCCGCCAAGTGTCGGTGTGGAGATAGACGCGGTTGACCTTCATTTTTTTCGCATACTCGATCAACCCATCAAGCTCCTCGGGCTTCCCGGCGCCGATCGTGAGTATGTGGGTGTCTTGAAATGTCTTTTCCCATTCCTGCACCCACGCCTTCGCGCGCTCATAGGTCCACTCGCCCTCGACTTTCGGGTGCGGGACTTTTTCCTCGGTCCAGATGCGGAGGATCGTTTCATTGAGGTCGTCATCGTTTTCAGGAACAAAAAACGCGAAGCCGCCGAGCGGGTCGCGGTCGCCGCGCTTCCAGAGATATGGCCAGGAAGCCGTGCCAAAGCAGCGGAGCGAGGCCCACTTGCCGCTTGTGATGCACATGTAGTCGAACGGAATGAACTCCGGGCAAGCATTGCTGAAATTCAACTTGAAATTCAAAACCGGCTCGGAGTCCTTGGGCACATTCTCGAGCTTCTCGAGGCGGAAGGAAATGTGTCGCCGCCCCGCATTCACAGCGAGGGTCGCGCGGGTTTTGTCGTCGGCGGTGAGGATGAGCTTTCCATCCTTCGACTCAAGCGAAGTGAATGGAATGGTCTTTTCCTCAGCCCCTGAACCGGTCGTCATGTAAAACCCCGGCCCAGGGTCTTTGGGATTGAGCAGGTTCGTGCTGTTTCCGCGTGTGAAGGACAGCGGCTTGCCATCCGGCGCGAAGCTCATCGTCACATCCCCGCCCTTGATCGTCTGCCCGCCGGGCCCGCTCTTGCCGCTGTCCGTCGCGGTAATCTTTGGTGGCTCCGGCGGCTTGCAGGAAGAGAGAACGAAAAGTCCGGTGGTTAGGACGAGAAGAGCTCGCAGGATCATGGGGTTTTTTTGGAAACGGGAGGGACTCGCGGTTTTTACCCGAAACAGCAGAGGATCGCTATTGCGATCATTTTGGCGGGCTTTAGTTTTTACCCTCAGCAGAAGCGGTGGGTTTGAGGGTGACTTTGCGGAGGTTGAAAGCGGTCCAATTGGTCGGTTCGGGCTTGATGACGAGGACTTGCTTGCCGTCATCGGCGATGCGGATTTTTCCGAGGGGTTGGATTTTGTAGTAGGCGTAGTTTTTGGTGTTCGCGAGGGGGGCGACGAGCTTTTGATCGCCAATTTCGACTATGATCTTGGCATCCTTGATTCCGGAGACTTCGGCCAACACCTCATATTCGCCGGGCTTGGCGCCGGTGAATTCCCAAGTCACGGCGGCCTCCGGGTTTTCCCAGTAGCCGATGGCCTTTTCAGTCTCTCCTTCTAAAAAACGGGGCGTGCCGCCTTTGGCGGGGGCAGGGAAATCGGACAGAGCAGCGATCAACTGAACCGACCCGTCCTTAGAGGGCTTGATGAAGGTCGCCGCGACCTTGGGCTCGCCGACAATTTCGAGCTTGATGACGGTGGCATTGGGGTCGAGGGCTTTGTCGGCAACCTCGATGAGCAAGCCGTTGGGTGTTTTTTCAAATTTCAACTCCGCTCCGCCGACGAGCATTTGGGCGGATTTGACTTGGCTCTCGAGGCCGGGGACGAGGAGTTCGCCGTCTTTCGGCCAATCGAAGACTTGGAGGTAGAGTGTGGTCTCGTCCTTGCTCTGCTTCTGGGTGCAGCGGCCCCAAGCGAGCTTTGGAAACGGACTGGCTGTGGTGCCGTAGATCGATTCGCCGTTCGCTGCCATCCACTTGCCAATGTCATCGAGGCGCTCGACAATGGGTTCTGGGAAGAGGCCTTCGCCGGTGGGGCCGACATTGAGGAGATAGTTGCCGCCCTTGCTGGCGATGTCGATGAGTTGGCGGATGAGGGTTTTCGAGGATTTCCAATTGTGGTCGAAACTCTTGTAGCCCCAGGTGTCATTCATCGTCATGCAGACCTCGAAGTCGCGGTCGCCGAGACCGGTGGGCGGGATGTATTGCTCGGGGGTCTCGGTGTCGCCGTAGAGGGGATTGCCTTTAATTTCCTCAAGCGCGGCCATGTCGATCACACCCATGTGGCCGTGCATTTTGAAGAGGCGGTTGTTTTGGATGAGGCTGGGCCGGACTCTGAGGACATCGAGGATTTGCTTGGCGTAGTCATAATTCATCGCCACGGGCACATCCCACCAGAGGATCGCAGGGGCGTCGCCGTAGTTGTTCGCGAGTTCCTTAATCTGCGGGATGGCGATATTTTTCATGTAGTTCGGGATGTCGTCCTTGCCTTCGGGGTCCCAGTTGTTGCAAGCGCCGCCGTTCGACCAATCGACGGTCTGGGCGTAGTAGAACCCGAGCTTGATGCCGTGCTTTTTGCAGGCTTCGGCGAGGGGTTTGAGAAGGTCTTTTTTGTAAAGGGTGGACTCGACATCCCAATCGTTCGTTGCCGTGGGCCAGAGCGCAAAGCCGTCCACATGCTTGGCGGTGATGACGATGTATTTCATGCCGGCCTTTTTGGCCATAAGCACCCAGTCCTCGGGGTTGTATTTCGTGGGGTTGAACTCTTTGGCGAGTTCCTTGTATTTGGCGACCGGGATTTCGGCCTTGCCCATGATCTGCTCGCCGAGGCTTGGGATTTCCTTGCCGTCGTAAATACCGCCCAACCGGGCATAGACGCCCCAGTGGATGAACATCCCGAAGCGGGCGTCGCGCCACCAAGCCATGCGGGTGTCACGTTGTTCCTTGGTTTCACGCGGGAGGTCATCCGGTGCCGCTATTGCGTGCTCTGCGGGCTTGTCTTGCATCAAATACGAGGGGGTTTCATTCGCCGGGGAGGTTGCCGGAGCGATTGTGGTCTCCGCGAGAGCGGAATAGATGAAGGCAAGCGTGACTAGGGTTACGGCGAGATGGTTTTTCATAAAAAGGGGGCGCGGCTTGGCGTCGGCAACGGCGTTAACGTTGTGCCGCAGCAAAACAGTCGAGGGCCACTTGGCGGTACAGAAGCGCTTGGGCGTAGCGGTCGCTTTCCTCGGTGAAGCGGCCTGTGGAGTCACGGAAGACGCGGGCGTAGTAATAAGTCGGAGCGAGGATTTCGGGGGCGAACACAAGGATGTCCCCAGTCCTTGCGTTTGTCAGAAACCCGCGCATGGCCCGCGTCCACATGGATCGAAAGTCAGCAAAGTAATCGGCCACGCCGGTAGCGGCGTCAGGTCGCCTGGAGGCATCATCGATCGGCATCTGCATCGATCCAGGTGAAGCAATCCGTCCGTGCATGAACCCGATACTATCAAAGACTGGTGCCATGAATTCCATCTTCACAGGCACGCCGCTCATCATGTCGGCCCCGCCATAGACCATTTCCTGACCACAATAATAGTGGCTGAAGTCTCCGTTGAAGAGCACATCGGGAAACCGTTTTACGATCTGGACGGTGCGCCACATGTCCTGCGTGATGGTTGCCCGGTGGGTCTCGATGAAAATCGGGAGATTTGTGGTCTCCGATGCCGAGAGGATGGATTCGACAAGGCGGAACACCTCAGCGTCGTCCTCGATGCCCCATCCGACATGGAGGGTGAGACAGAGGTCGCCGAGATCGGCATGTTGGCGCGCGAGGGGTAATGCCTCGGCCGGTGTATTGACACGCCCGAGTCCGCAGTGGGGAACCCCTGCAATCCGGTTGGAGCCGGGGGCCTGCACGCCCTCAAATCCATCGGCCTTCAGGCGTTCGATCATTGCCTCGCCTTGCAAGCCAGGCCAGAGGCTATCCGCCGGGAGATTGTTGAGGGTATCAAGGTTCAGGAACACCTTGAGTTTTGGTGCATCCGTCGAGCCGTCGTTGATGTAACGGGCCATGATGTTTTTAGAATTCGTCGTAGGCGATGTGCGCGGGCGGCACGCCAAGGTCGGCGAGCATTTTCGAGCAGGCCTTGATCATCATCGGCGGTCCGCAGAGGTAAAACTCGACCCCGGCGATGTTCGGGTGGTTTTCGAGCGCATTGGCGAGGACAACTTCATGGATGAATCCGGTGTGGCCGCTCCAATTGTCTTCATCCAGCGGCGACGAGAGCGCGGTATGGAAGGAGAAATTGTGGTGCGCGGCGGCAAGTTGCTCAAAGAGGTCGGTGTAGAACAATTCCTGCCGCGAGCGCGCGCCGTACCAGAAGGAAACGCGTCGCGCGGATTTCTCGACTTTCAGCAGGTGCGTGAGGTGGGCGCGCAACGGGGCCATGCCCGCGCCGCCGCCGATGTAGATCATTTCCTTGCGGGTCGGCTTGATGTGGAAATCGCCGAACGGGCCGATGGCATCGACGGTGTCGCCGGGCTTGAGCGCCCACATGTGGCTTGAGCCGGTGCCTGTCGGGCAGTCTTGGCCGGGGGGTGGTGTGGCGAGGCGGACATTGAGTCGGATCGTTCCTTCGCCTGAGTGGCTGGCGATCGAGTAGTTGTTGCGCTTCGCTCCATCGGGGTTTTTGGCAACAAGGTCAAAGATGCCGTGGCGACGCCAGACTTCCGCGTAGGGCTCTGGAACATCGAGGGTGCTGTAGGCGATTTCGCCGTAGGCAGGGATGGCAAATTGCAGGTAATCGCCGGGCTCGTAGGCGAGGGGACCATCCACCGGCTCCAGCACGACTTCGCGGATGAACGTCGAGACATTGACGGAACTGACGACGCGGAGTGTGCGGCTTGATTGCTGGCGAGCGCCGGCGCCTCCAGGGGTCGTTACATTCAGGTATATCCGCCCATTGCGAACCTCAATCGGGTAGGTCGCCAGGCCCCGGCAGATAGGCGCACGGGCAGGGGAGCCGTCAGCCAGGTTGAAGCGCCCGTTGTGCTTCGGACATTCGATGATGCCGCCTTTCACGAGTCCCTCGGCGAGGTGGTTGTTGCCGTGGGTGCAAATGCCATCGGTGGCGTAAAGCCGGCCTTCTGCGTCACGGATGAGGGCGAAGGTTTTCCGGCCATGGTCGAAGCGGAGCACATCCTCATTGCCAAGATCCGCCTGGGCGCACACCTCCACCCAGCCAGCGGCATCGGGTGTGGCATCGCCAGTGACGAGTCCCTCGACGGCGCGTTCTTTCGGAGCGGGGAGGGTGCGCTTTACATGGTAGGTTGGGTCTTTTTTCTGCCGCAGAAGTGTCGGCAAAATCTCGCGCCATGCTGAAAGGATCGAAGGATACGGTTTGGGACAGTCTTCTTTGACAAGGGCGTGGAGTTTGTGGAGCGAGTGGAACGGCACCAACGGGAACATGTGGTGCTCCACATGGTAATTCATGTTCCAGTAGATGAACCGGCTGATCGGGTTCATGTAAACGGTGCGGCAGTTGAGGCGGTGGTCGAGGACGTTCTCGGCAAGGCCAGCGTGCTGGGTCGTATTGTGGACGATCATCAGCCAGGTCCCGAAGAAATGCGGCAGCAGGCTGAGGAAGATTGGCACCCAGCTTTGGATGGCGACCGACAGGGCGATGGTCGCGGCGTAA
>CALAPX010000012.1 GCA_937888355.1 uncultured Spartobacteria bacterium | reverse complement strand
TTAACCACGACAAAGTCCACTGCTTGTTCATTGAGAAGTCGCTCAACAACGAATTTTGCTGCGTTACGCCCAGCCTCTCCCACGAGGTCCCCCAAAAAAAGCAATCGAATCATCGTGTCTTTTTATCGAAACTCAGGCCAAACGCATTTAAAAAATAGGGATGCGTCATTTGTTGCTACTCCTCTCCTTGATTGTTCTCCTCCCCGGTGGTGTCTCCGCCAAGGTCACTCCCTTGGGGATTCGTCCCGAATGGAAGCGATTCGACGGATATCAGGAGACAATCACTCGGAGTGCTTTTGTGGATCTCCTTGATTCTGTCTATGCCCCGCATGGCGCTTGGAAGGATGTGATCAAGATTTCGGGAGATTCAGCGAAGATCACAACTGATCCTGATTTTCCTCCTTATGTGCTCCGCTTTGCAGCATCGAGTTCCTCGGCAAAGCCTGTGCCCCGTTTTTGGAGAAAAAAATCCCAACTTCCCCCTCCCGCCAAGGGCAAGCCGCTCTCTGGTCTCAAGGTGGCAATCGATCCAGGGCACATCGGCGGCAAGTGGGCTAAAATGGAGGAGCGGTGGTTCCAGATTGGAAATGGGAAGCCGGTTGCTGAGGGGGATATGACTTTGAAGGTCGCAAAACTGCTCGAAGAACGTTTGAAGAAACTCGGCGCGGACGTGCGACTGACACGCAAAGGGGGAAATCCCTTGAGCAAACTCCGCCCGGACAAGCTTCTTGATGCCGCTCGCCGCTCGCTTGCTGACAACAAGCGCACCGCTACAGCGTTCGCACTCCAGAAAGAGAGTGAAAAACTTTTTTATCGAACTGCGGAAATCCGGAGTAGGGCTTGGTTGGTGAATGCGGTGGTCGAACCCGATGTCGTTGTGTGCCTCCATTTCAATGCCGAGGCATGGGGAGATCCGGCAAACCCCTCGCTTGTCGACAAGACGCATTTGCATTTCCTGGTTACCGGTGCTTGGAGCAAGGACGAGCTTGCTTACGAAGATCAGCGTTTCGAAATGCTCCACAAGCTTCTCGGTCGCTCTCTGTACGAGGAAAAGGCGGTCGGTGCCGCCTTGGTTAAATCCATGGTCGCGGCCACACGCCTCTCCCCTTTTATTTATCGAGGAAACAATGCGGTGAGGGTGGGGGATGGAGATTATATCTGGGGGCGGAACCTTCTCGCGAACCGTCTCTTCAAGTGCCCGGTTGTTTATGCGGAACCTTATGTGATGAACAGCCGAAAGGACTACGCTCGCATCCAAGCTGGTGATTACAAAGGCACGAAGACCATTGGCGGGGTGAAGCTCAAATCGATCTACCGTGAATATGCCGACGCCATCGCTGACGGGTTTGTGGCCTACTATTCCAACAGGTAATTTTGAAACAATGGGGGGAAGATATTGGGCAGAGTTGACCCCAGCGGTTAATTTTCGGTAATCACTATTTCACGATATGAATACCTCTCATTGCCTTCCGTGGCTTCGCCGTTTGTCGTTTCTCCTTCCATTGATTTTGCTTTCCAGTGGGAGTGTCCTGGCTTCCGAGTCTCCCGCTCCAGCGATCGACTCCGGTGACAATGCTTGGATGCTTGTCTGTACCGCGCTTGTGCTGATGATGACGGCTCCCGGATTGATTCTCTTTTATGGGGGTCTAGTTCGTCGAAAAAACGTGTTGGCCACTATGATGCACAGCTTGATCCTCATGGCGCTGGCTTCGTTCCTCTGGATGGCAGTCGGCTACAGTATTGCATTCGCTGACGGCAACGCATTCTTCGGAAATCCGCTCCAGTATTTCTTCCTCAATGGCGTGGGGGTCGATCCGAACCCTACTTATGCCGGCACAATCCCCCAGCAGACATTCATGCTCTTTCAGATGATGTTCGCGATCATCACTCCCGCCTTGATCAGTGGCGCAGTGGCCGAGCGGATTCGCTTTGGCCCCTACCTTTTGTTCATGACCTTGTGGATCCTTCTCGTGTATTGCCCGTTGGCACACATGGTTTGGGGCAATGGAGGATTCTTCAATTGGGCCATGGGCGGTCAGATTCCAGTGATGGACTTCGCCGGGGGGATCGTGGTGCATATTTCCTCCGGTGTGGCGGCCTTGGTGGCTGCGGTTTATCTGGGCAAAAGGAATGGGTATCCGTCAGAACCGATGATTCCCCATAACGTGGTGCTTTCGCTGATCGGCACCGGCCTGCTGTGGGTGGGGTGGTTCGGATTTAATGCAGGAAGTGCTCTGGGATCAGGGGCTTTGGCGACATCCGCATTTTCAGCAACCCATTTCTCAGCAGTTGGTGCCACGCTTGCGTGGGTGACAATTGAATGGCGTCTAGCGGGCCGGCCAAGCGTTTTGGGTGCCGCTTCCGGGATGATTGCCGGCTTGGCCACGATCACGCCCGCTTCAGGATTTGTTGGAATCCCTGCGGCTTTTTGCATTGGTGTAGCCGGAGGTACGGTCTGCTATTTTGCCGTATCAAAACTCAAGCGGGCCTTGAAATACGACGATTCTCTTGATGTGTTTGGCGTTCACTGCATGGGGAGCACGGTAGGAATCCTGATGCTCGGGTTTCTTGCTGATCCGATTGTAAATTCTGCGATTGCTTCAACGTTCACAAGTCACGGACAAACCATCTCGCTTGCGGGAAGCGCCGGACAGTTTCTTAACCAATTAAAAGGCGTTGGCTTCACAATCATTTTCTCCGGTGTGGCTACCTTGGTGATTTTGTGGGTTGTGGGATTGATCACTCCGCTTCGCGTTACGGAAGAAAATGAGGACACCGGATTGGACATCTCCGAGCACGGAGAGAGCGCTTACAACGACTAATCCAGAGTGTGGCGGCGGATGGAGTGAGTTGCTGGGCGTTTAACGTCCCAGTGACTCGTATAGGGCTTTTGTCTGGTGCGCGATTGACTCCCAAGAAAAGACCTCCACAGCACGTGTCCGGCCGGCTTGGCCGAATGCCTTCTGCTTTGTGGAGTCAGCCATGAGCTCGTTGATGCGAGCGGCGAGATCCTGTGAGAATTGCTCAGGATTTGTGGCTTCAAATGGACTTTTGGACATCTGCTCGACGGGCACCAGGAAGCCGGTTTTTCCATCCACCACGACCTCAGGGATCCCCCCTACGGCACTCGCCACAACGGCGCATCCGCATGCCATGGCTTCTAGGTTGATGATGCCGAAGGGTTCGTAGATCGATGGGCAAACGAACACCCCGGCGTGGCTGTAAAATTCGATTTTTGAAGCGTTGTCGAGCATGCCATCGATCCATACCACCCCGTCGCGGAGTGCTTGAGCTTTCCCGATCGCGGCTTTCATTTCCTCCGCGATCTCAGGAGTGTCAGGAGCTCCAGCGCAGAGGACAATTTGGAATCCCGGATCAAGGTGCTTGATGGCGTTGACAAGGTGGATGATCCCTTTCTGGCGAGTAATGCGGCCTACAAAGAGGAGGTAGGGCTTTGCGGGATCGACGCCGAAACGCTCCAGAGCGGCGGTCGACGCGACCTTCGTGTATTCGTGCGGATCGATGCCATTGTGGATGATGTGGAGTTTTTCGGGGTCGACGTTGAAGAGTGCCTCCACGTCTCGGCGTGTGCCTTCTGACACGGCAACCACAGCGTCAGCCATTTCCATTGCTGTCCGTTCGACCCAACAGGTGAAATCATAGCCCCCGCCGAGTTGTTCCCTTTTCCAAGGGCGGAGCGGCTCAAGCGAGTGGACGGTAAGGACAAAGGGAATGCCGTAATTCAGCTTCGCTAGGATTCCACCGAAGTGGGAGTACCAAGTATGGCAGTGGACGATATCAGCATCGATCGTGGTGGTGTTGAAATCGAGGCAGCGCTGGAGCGCGCCAAAGACAGACTTCAGGGGCGGGGGACAAGTGAAGCTCGAGTTATCCAGTCCGTAGCCGTGCACAGTGAGATTTGGAGAGGTTGAATCCTGATCGCCGAAGCAGCGCACATCCACGGGCATAAGCTTGGAAAGTTCGCGGGTGAGGTATTCGACATGGACTCCGGCACCTCCGTAAATGTGTGGAGGGTATTCGTTGGTGAGGAACAAGGCTTTCATTGATCTGGAGTTGTTACATGAATTTCGCGGGAATCGAAAATTGCAGACGACCGGTGGGTTCGTCTGTCACAAAAAGCTCAATAGCCGTCAGTGATGCTTTTCGAATATAAAGCTGGCTGGGATTTGGCATGCCAAGCAGTTCCGCGATCGCGTGGCTGAAGTCGGGTTCGTGACCTACCACGAGAATGGATGCTTTGGCGGAGTAGGGGCGGAGTTCGGCCATAAGGGTATCGAGATCCATCCCGCAGGCGAGGCATTCCAGGATGCTGGGTTCCAATTTCACTGCTTTCGCAACCAGGTTGGCGGTCTCTCTAGCTCGCACCAAAGGGCTGGTGAAGATGAGGTCTGGCGTGAGGTCGTGCGTTGCAAGAAATTTGCCGGCGCGCTTGGCTTGATCCACGCCCTTTGGAGTCAGGGCGCGAGTGAAGTCCGATTCAGAAAAGGGTTCGGCATCGGCGTGCCGCAGGAACAGGAGGAGCATGGCGACGGCAGAGGGCCTTTTACATGCTCATGCCACCATCCACCGCCAGCACTTGACCGGTGACATAACTGGCCTCTGCTCCCGCGAAAAACGCAACAGCGGCGGAGATGTCATCAACACTGCCAAATTTGGCGAGTGGAATCTGTGACATGGCTCCCTTGCGGATGTCTTCATTCAACACGGCTGTCATATCGGTCTCTGTGAAGCCTGGCGCAACGACATTCACTGTGATGCCGCGACTGGCGACCTCTCGGGCGATACTTTTAGACATGCCGATAAGGCCCGCCTTGCTCGCCGCGTAGTTCGCTTGGCCGGGGAGGCCCATGAGTCCGCTGACCGAACTGATATTAATAATTCGGCCCGAGCGTTGCTTGATCATGGCGCGCAGCATGGCGCGGGTAAAATTGAAAGCACCCTTGAGGTTTGTTTGAAGAACGATATCCCAATCCTCGCTGGACATGCGCATGGCGAGGGTGTCGCGGGTGATGCCTGCATTGTTGACCAGGATGTCGCAACGGCCGAAGTCGGCTAGGATCTGTTCCCCGGTTTTCTGAACGGCATCGAAGTCGGCGACATCCACCGCATAGGGTTTGGCAGTATCGGGAGAGATGGCATTGATGGACTCGGCAGTGCGAGCGGAGTTCGACTCCGTGCGGCTCACGACGGCGATTTTAGCTCCCTCCGAAGCCAAGTTTTTCGCAATTGCTTCTCCAATGCCACGTCCTGCTCCGGTGACGACGGCGACCTGGTTTTCAAATCGTTTGGTGCTCATGTTCAATTCAAGTGGAACACCACCAAAGCGGTATTGGAAATATCTTTTTGGATTATCCTCCTGCGGCCACTTGGAGAATCTCGATGCGATCGCCTTCAGCCAGGGGTGTGGTATCCCATTCCGAACGTCGGAGGGCGCAGCCATTGTGTTCGATAAGGATCATGCTCGGTTCGAGGCCAAGACGGATGACAAGATCCGGGACACCGGCCAGGGCAGTTGGTTCAAAAGTGCGGGGGGCGCCGTTGATATGGAGCGTCATGAGGCAAGGATGGCTGCATCCCAGTCCTTCCACACAGGATCAAGGCCTAGTTCGCGGAGGACGGATTCCACGGCGCGGGGGGAGCGCTCATCGGAAATCGAGAATTGGCCGGTGGCGGATTCAGCACCTTCGGAAGGTATCGGTATTCCTCTGACAGTAACGTGCAGGGCTTCGCGTCCCTGACCAGTGTACCCTCCGGGTTCCGTATGGCTCCCGGCACTCATCATGGTCACGCCAAGAGGAGCAACGAGGTCGCGAAAAGAAGCGGATTCGCGGGTGCTTAAAATGATGCCTACGGAAGGGAAGCTGAGGCGCAAGGCGCAGAGGCGGGCGG
>CALAPX010000011.1 GCA_937888355.1 uncultured Spartobacteria bacterium | reverse complement strand
GGTATTTTCTTCCGTGACCCCGACTTTTTCGGGATCAATCCCAGAAGCGATCCACATGAGGCCATTTTCGGTTGAGTAAACCTTGTCACCATCCAAAAACCCATGCGGTTCAGTGGACTCAAACTCAGCGATACCTGTTGTAGAATAGACCCTAGTGCCCAACTCGGCTACGGCTAGGGCCATTTGGTTGCCACCAGTAGCACCGGCTTTGAGCTCCAAGGCCGAATTGTAGCTGAGATTGATCAGCCCAGCGGTGGTTGTTGACAGATTAAAGACATTTCCAGCTCCTCCGGCTGCTTGGTAGGCGGTATTGACCTCCTCCTCCAAGTGCTCAGCTAAAGCAAGAATGCTTTCACGTGTATCAGCGACAGTGTCAGTGGCGGCGTTCAGTCGGGCGGATAGTTTACCATTAGGAATGGTTGCGTCTGTGAATTCAATGCCGCCGAAAGAAAGGATACGGTTTTCAGAATCGTAGGTAAAAGCAGTCGTAGAATCGACAGAGACATCGGATCCATCAATGATTTGCTGAAGAGATCCATTTGCTTGATTTAAATAAACATCAATCCTGCCCAAACTCTTGAATGAATCAGTGCTCGCTGGATCAGGATCGTAGGGATTGAATGTTAAGTCGACATACTTCGAGAGTTCCTCAAGTTTTGCTTGGCGCTGATCGCGGAGATCGACGGCCGAAAAGGGCTTCACATTCTCTGCTTTGGCAATAAAGCTATTGATCTCCGCAATTTCGTT
The DNA here is from genome assembly GCA_937888355.1 of uncultured Spartobacteria bacterium. Classification (GTDB taxonomy): domain Bacteria; phylum Verrucomicrobiota; class Verrucomicrobiia; order Chthoniobacterales; family Terrimicrobiaceae; genus UBA967. Next base: position 1,775 of record CALAPX010000011.1, on the reverse strand, counting down.
AAGCAAATCGTTCACTACGATGAGATCAGTTTCTACCTGTTGATCGACATCGAGTTGGACTTGATTTAGCCGCTTATCAGTCCCATTGAACTTGTCGGCGAGGATTTGCGCCTTGGCGATGAGAAGCTGCTTCTCAGCGATGTCGTTTGGTTTGACGGAAAAACTTTCCCAGGCATTGAAGAAATCGGTAAGCGCATCGCTAATACCGCCGCCAGTGGGACCAGTGACATTTTGAATCGACGTGCCATCCTCCGTGCGGTCGAGGAATTGCCCCAAGGCGGTTTCGGCACTTTCAAGAACATGCTTGGCCGCCTCAAGCGCCGAGCTTGCGTTAAGCTCGCGCATCACCCCCTTGTCGAGCATGCTATCCCGATTTTGTCGAAGCTCCATGGCTTCGACCCCCATCATCTCGGTGGCAATACCGGTATTGATCTGGCCACGATCCCCGATTGCTACGCGCTGCTTGGCATAGGCGGGGTTATTGATATTCGCCAGATTCTTTCCAACAGTCTCCAGCCCCTTCGAGTGAACACGAAGTGCCGCGCTGCTGTTTTGAAGCGAGGAGATGAGGCCTGACATGGTATATTGAACTTCCTTGTTTATCGCCCGGTTCCCACCAGGTCGGGTCTTATGCGACGGCGGCGGTCAGTCGGGTGGGATTATAGTGTGTTTGGATCTGTCCGTGAGCCCCGTAGGTTCCTGGGATGGCACCGGGGTTGGTTATGTTGAGCAATTGCCGTGCCGACTCCACACATTGGGCGAGAAGCATGCGGTTTTGACGAGTGCGCCGTTGCGTGCGAGTGATCAAGTCGTTGATTTCCTCGATCAATGCCCGCATAAGCGGCTGATGATCAGGCTGGAAACTATTAATGAGCGCAGACAGGGTGACATCCGACGGTTTGCCCAAGGCAACAGCGATGCGGCTCACAAGTAGTTCACGTTGCTGGCGGCAATGCGTGAGCTTGGCAATTTGCGCATCCACATCGACATTAATGTCGAGAAATCCGGATGGGTCTTGATGAATGATGCATTGCTGTTGACGATCAAAAAGATGCAGAAGTCCACCATACTCTTGAAGCTCGAATTGCAGAGCGGAAACGATCTCTTGGAATTTTTGTTGGATGTTCATAATTCAGTAAGGGCTTTGGATTTGTTGATCAATTGGGCTTGAAGAAGTGAGGAAATCCCTGTTGGGCCGCCACTCATGGCATCAGATATTGTGCTGGTGATAAAATAGTTGTACGCTCCCGTCTTATCCGCTCCGTTTTCCACGCTGTGAAGCATAGGCTGCAAGGCACTGTCGAGCATCTGCCGCCAAAGAATAGACTCAAACTGCTTACATGAGTCGGCAATTTTTGCATCCTCGATGCTAGAGTTTTTACCGTTTTTGAGGCCCGCTTCAAGAGCACCAAGAGCAGGATCATTCGACTGCAATGAATAGGATTGGAGGGCTGGGATATCCATATTAGTTCAACACGAGTTCCGCTTGAAGGGCTCCGGCGCGCTTCATGGATTGAAAGATCGACATCATGTCTTGAGTGGAAACCCCTAATGCATTTAGAGCATTAGCCACTTTATCGATCGTTGGAAATTCCTCCACGATTTGGAATGATCCTTTTTTCTGGTCAATGTTTGTGGTGGTGCTAGGCAGAATCGCGGTGGATCCATTGCTGAATGCCCCCGGTTGGCTGGCGGTAAGGTTCGAAGCGATTGAAATCGTGATTGACCCATGACTTACAGCGACCTTCGACACACGGACATTTGAAGTGGCAACG
>CALAPX010000010.1 GCA_937888355.1 uncultured Spartobacteria bacterium | reverse complement strand
GGCGATCCATCATGAAAAAAAACACCAGGGCGCAGTTGAAAAGTGTATGCAAGTCCGTCCGGAGTGACTTCCCAAGAAACTGCCAATGCAGATTCTATTTCGAGACTTAGCGGTTTGAAGCGCACCAACCCCTCGAACACATTTTCCAAAATCCGAAAATCATTCAGCGAGGTTGCTACGTGTGGATCAAGTGACTTCGGCTCGGCGGACTGGGCGACTATTAGCGTGAACTCATCCTGCAATGGGGCTCTGACGCACGAGACAACCACCAGCATTGGCCAGACAAGGCAAATCAAACGGCACAAGGCGAAATTGCCCCGATAATCCATCAACAAGAAGGCGGTATGGCTGCGACCACCTCTTGCTGTGAGGGGATAATCGTTTCAACCTGGGTAGTGCGCGTTTCAGGGAAATCCTCGATGCCTCCCAAGGGGCCACTTTGACTACCGAAAACAAGACCACTCAACGCGTAGGCGATGCTCAGTTGAGCTATTGAAACCAGCGAATCAATGTTCGTCCTCTCATAGCCATGAGATGCATCAACACCGAAGGTGATCAATGCGGTGCGAGTGTCATTACCCGCATCCAAGGCAGAGGCGCTATCGCTCCGGTAGTATTTGTAAACATCCCGGGCATGAACGAGGCGGTGGTCACGGCACAGGCGGAGAAGATGCCTTGTGAGATGGTAATCAAAAGGGCCTGTCGAGTCGCCCATTGCGACAGTGACACCGAACTCCCTGGACGCCTGCCCAGGTGCTACGGCTCCGTTATCTATTGAAACCATCTCAGCGATGTGGTCGGTCAAAACTGCAGAAGCCCCAGAACCAACCTCTTCAGAAATTGTGAACAGCAAACAGGTGGGAACAGGAATTTTTACCTGATGTTCGACAAGAAACTTCGCTGCAGCAAGGAGGGAGGCGACCCCTGCTTTGTCATCCAAATGCCGGGCATTAATAAAGCCATTTGGAAGAATCTCAGAACAGGAATCAATCCCCACGAAATCTCCCACCCTGAAACCCAAACGGTGAAGCTCAACATCTGTGGCCACACTCTCATCCACACGCAACTCGACATTGTCCCAGGACACAGGCTGGGTATCCACTTCATCATTGTAGGTATGCCCGGACGCCTTCAGCGGCAAGATTGTCCCTCGATGAATGGAATTATCAGTAAAAACCGACACCCGTGCGCCCTCTGCAAATCTTGCTGACCATGTACCAATTGGGACCAACCCCAGACGGCCATTTGGCTTGCACTCGCGGACCATCGCTCCAAGCGTATCAACATGCGCCACAAGTGCCCGGCGTGAATGCGCCGTAGTCGATGCAAGATTAGCACGAATCGCTCCGCGCCGTGTCAACTCATAGGGAATTCCGAGCTCATCCAACTTCGAACACACGAGGCGCACCACGGGATCCGTGTATCCGGTAGGACTATGGATCGAGAGTAATTCCAAAAGAGTAGAAAGAAGATACTGGCGATCGATTTCAAAGGCCGGATTCGGCCCATCAGGAACAATACAGGATTCGGTTTTCATGCTGAAATCACCGCGATGGTTTGTGGAAAAAGAAAGTCGATGAATTTGGAAGCCGTTGGCTGTGGTTCGTGATTAGCCAATCCGGGACGTTCATTTGCTTCGATAATTGTATATTCGGGACCTTCGACTGACGGCACCAGAAAATCCAAACCAGTAACAGGGATCAATAGAGCCCTTGCGGCAGCGAGCGCCGCCTCACCAAGACGGGGATGCAATTTCGCTGTCACATCATGGATCGTTCCTCCGGTATGAAGATTGGCTGTCTTTCTGACTCTAAGGGATAGCCCCTCTTCTAGGATGTGCTCATACGTGACCCCCTCGGACTTCAAACAGCGCTCTGTTTCGAAATCCAGTGGAATGCTACTCTCGCCACCCGTTGCCGCCGAGCGTCGCCGACTCAGGCTCTCAATCAACTCACGCACGGTATGTGTTCCTGTTCCAGTGATCTCTGCAGGGCGTCGTACGGCTGCGGCTGCGACTTCCCCGTTAATGACAATGATCCTGAGATCGTCTCCCTCGACATAACTTTCGAGAAGAACATCAACCCCGTCAGAGGCAGCGAGGCATACCGCGCGCTCCATGGCCTCTTGGGTGTTTATATCGACCGCCACCCCCCGGCCCTGCTCGCCTCTTGCCGGTTTCACCACGATGCGCCGGTGCTCATGGAGAAAAGCAGATCGCTCCTCGGGAGTGGGTGAGACAATTTGTGCTGGAACACTTAGACCCGCTTGATGCAGAAGCGAACAAGTTAACGCCTTGTCATCGCAATATTGCAATGCGATCGCCGAGGTCATTTCTGAGAGCGACTCACGGCACAAAACGGATCGTCCACCGAGGCTGAGACGGAAAAATCCCCGCAGTGGATCAAGCGGCTCTACAACAATTCCCCTTCTTAATGCCTCTTTGATAATAATCGTGGCATATGGATTAAAATCCCGCTCCGGCGGTGCCCCCACAAAAAGTTTTTCGTTGATGGAATTTCTTCTCTTGATTGCGAGAACAGGCTGCTTCTCAAAACCTAACTTCTTGTACAAGCGGATCGCGCCGTCGTTGTTGTGCATGACAGAGAGGTCGAGGATTTGCCTGCCTCGGGAAAAATAATAGTCGGCAACATGCCTCGTTAACGCCTCTCCGATTCCAGGAAGACCCGCCTGGGGATCCACCCCGAGAGCCCACAGGCTGCAACTGTTCTGGAGATCGGAAAAGCAACAGGTGTGGTCCACTCCCATCACCACACCAAGCAAGTCTCCTGTTTCATTATGTTTAGCCAGAAAATATCTAAATCGCTCGCTAGATCGCCGTGACCACACGTGATCGGGGTCCACAGGGACCATATTAAGATTTTTATAAATGCTATTGATTCCCTCTAGATCACTTCGCTGGCTCAACGTGGAAATCGTGATTCCAGGAACGGCAGAAGCCTCACTCTGGTGGTTCTCCTTTAATAATCGATAGGACGTCGAGGGATCTAGAAAGAGGTCTTGAGGAGCACAGTTGAGGATGATCTGCGGATCATTTAAATAGAATGCAATGTCACGCTTGCCGGGCTCCTCATCGAGTACAGCTGCAGCTACGGAATCAGGCGTGGGAAATGTATGACCAAAAATCAACCGACCCCATCCGCAATTTAGTATTACCCCAGGGTCGTGAACGATTTCTGGAGATTCGATTATATTAGATACCATGATTCTGAAGCCACAATTCAAGCAACGAGAGCTGCCAGAGCTTTGACCCACGAAGTGGAGTAATATGCGTCTCTGGACTCGCAAGAAATGCTTCAACCACCTTGGATTGAAATAATCCGCGATCTTTCGCCGCGCTGCAGAGCAAAGCTTCTCGGGCCATATCGAGAAAATCTCCACGCAGATATTTGAGGGCGGGAACGGGAAAGTAACCCTTCGGACGATCAATGACTTCGCTTGGAATCACTCGGCGTCCAGCTTCCTTTAGAATGTATTTTCCATCGCCGGAAATCTTCAGCCGCGCAGGAACGCGAGCAGCGAATTCGATCACCTCATGGTCGAGAAATGGAACACGCGCCTCCAAGCTTGCTGCCATTGTGTTGTTGTCCACCCGCTTCACCGGGTCATCAACCAGCATGACCAGCGTGTCCAGCCTCAGCGCCTTGTCGATCCCTGACTCAGCGCCAGGCATATCAAAGTGGGAACGTACAAATGCCGTAGAATGATCCTCCACATGAAACCTGCTGGAAACAGTGGAGAGATAATCCTTATGGCTCCGATCAAAGAAATGGGAGCCGTAAGTAGTGAGGGGATCACTGGCATTCAACATTGGAGGATACCAATGATACCCCCCGAATATCTCATCCGCACCCTGCCCGCTTTGAACCACCTTCACGTGTTTCGCAACCTCTTGGGATAAGAGATAGAATCCAACATTGTCGTGACTGACCATCGGCTCGGACATCTGCGAGATGCAATGCCTCAGCGCGGGCAAAGCTTTTGTGGAATCAATGAAAAGCTTGTGGTGGTTGGTGCCAAAATGCGTGGAAACAATATCCGAATACTTAAACTCATCACCCTCCTCGTTTCCGACAGACTCGAAGCCGATGGAAAATGTTTCGATCCCTGAGCGACCATGTTCGCAGAGCAGCCCGGTGATCAGGCTCGAATCCAACCCGCCGGACAACAACACCCCTACCGGGACATCAGCAACGAGACGACGCCTCACGGCACTGCGCAGCACAGAAAGCGTTTCATTGATCCAATCCTCGTCGGTCCGTGACTCGTCACCTGGCAGCATGCCAAAAGTCGGAGTCCAATAGCGATCCTGGGAAATGCTCCCATCAGACTCTAGGAAAGCCCGCGTCGCAGGAGGAAGTTTTTTGACCCCATTCAGAATCGTCCGCGGTGGCGGAACGATCGAGTGAAATGTCATGTAATGGTGTAGGGCGACAGGATCAATTGATGTGTCCACACCCCCAGCAGCAAGCAATGCAGGAAGCGTAGAAGCGAATCGAAAAACTTGTGGCGTGTGAACATAGTAGAACGGCTTTATGCCAACTCGGTCTCGAGCCATGAAGACGCGACCACTGTCACGCTCGACCACAGCAAAGGCGAACATCCCATTGAATTTCTCGACACAGGAGGCCCCCCATGCGTGATAAGACTTCAAGATCACCTCAGTGTCCCCACCGCTGAAGAACAAGTATCCAAGACTCTCCAACTCCACACGCAATTCACTGTAGTTGTAAATTGCCCCGTTAAATACGAGCGATAGCCCCAGTTTTGAATCCACCATCGGCTGCTGTGAGCAATCACTCAGATCGATGATTTTCAAACGCCGGTGACCAAGCCCAATATTATTTCGCCTTATGATTCCCTCACCATCAGGGCCGCGAGGCTTCATGACACGAGCCATTTTCTCCAAGGCCGATAGGTCAGCATCTGTTCCGTCAAACCGTATTTCTCCTAAAATTCCACACATAATCGGATGACGACGCACAAGAACGCCGACCCATTTGTCTTATGGCAACAAGCGCCCTGGGTCAAAGGATTATGGCCCACCAAGAGACAGAGCAATCCTCCGAGCCTTTATTGATAAGGGTTTGCTGACGGCAATTATTTTAACAGCCGCTTAAGGTAGGCTCCGTAGCTGGATTTTCCGAGACGCGCGATCTGATGTTCCAAATCGGATAGCGTAATCCACTTGTTGCGGAGGGCTATTTCCTCGAGGCAAGCAATCTTGAGACCCTGCCGCCGCTCGATAACACTTACAAACTCAGCGGCCTCCATGAGTGATTCGTGAGTGCCAGTATCGAGCCATGCCGTGCCACGCCCGAGCTGTTCGACATGGAGGGAACCATCCTCTAGATAACGGCGATTGAGGTCAGTGATCTCAAGCTCGCCACGTGCTGAAGGCGCGAGGTTCGCCGCGATTTCGACCGCCCGGCGGTCGTAGAAATACAGACCAGGGATGGCGAAATTGGACTTGGGCTTGGATGGCTTTTCCTCAAGCGAGAGCACACGGCCGTTGGATGCAAACTCAACGACACCATAGGCGCTGGGATCAGCGACATGGTACCCGAAAATTGTTGCCCCCTGGGTACGGGCATCGGCATTTTCAACCGCCTCGGAAAAATATTGGCCGTAAAATATATTATCACCAAGAACAAGGGCGGAAGGCTTTTCACCAACAAAGTCCGCTCCGATATGGTATGCTTGAGCTAGTCCCTCAGGACGTGGTTGCTCGGCGAATTGGAGAGAGATACCGAATTGTGAACCATCCCCAAGAAGGCGCTTAAAGAGCGGCAAATCGTCGGGTGTAGAAATCAGTAAAATCTCCCGGATACCCGCCAACATGAGCACCGAAAGCGGATAGTAGACCATCGGTTTATCATAGACAGGCATGAGCTGCTTGCTCACAGCAATGGTAAGTGGAAAGAGGCGGGTGCCAGAACCACCCGCGAGGATGATACCTCGGCGTTGGGAGTCGTGCTTCATTAGGTTACTTGGCGGATCCGAGTCGCTCGCGGCTGTATCGGGTTTGAGTGATGTTGTCTGCCCATGCGCGGTTGGTAAGATACCAATCAACGGTCTTCGCAAGCCCGGTCTCAAATGACTCACATGGTGCCCAACCGAGTTCGGCTTGAATTTTTGCGCAATCAATCGCATAGCGACGATCATGCCCCGGACGGTCGGCAACATACGTGATCAGCGTCTCATAAGAGGACCCGTCTGCACGCGGCGATTTCGCATCGAGGAGAGCGCAAAGGGTATGCACCACATCAAGATTTGCCCGCTCGTTCAAACCACCGACGTTATATGTTTCGCCAAGTCGGCCCTTTTGGAGAACCAACCAAATAGCAGCGGCGTGATCTTCCACATAAAGCCAGTCACGTATTTGTTGACCATCGCCATAAACGGGAAGCGGCTTTCCGTCTAGAGCGTTCAGAATCATGAGAGGGATCAACTTTTCTGGAAAATGATAAGGGCCATAGTTATTCGAACAATTGGTCGTTAACGTCGGCAGCCCATAGGTGTGGCGGAAGGCCCTGACAAGATGGTCACTCCCCGCTTTGGAGGCGGCGTACGGACTATTCGGAGCGAAGGGCGTTAATTCAGTGAAGGCGGGATCCTCCGGCGCCAATGTTCCGTAGACTTCGTCGGTAGAAACGTGCAGAAACCTGAATTCTTCACGCTTTGTTTGATCCATTCCTGACCAATATCGCCGAACGGCATTCAGCAACCGCAGAGTGCCAGTCACATTTGTTTGAATGAATGGCTCTGGGGAATCGATAGAGCGATCGACATGGGACTCGGCAGCAAAATTCAACACGGCATCAATTGCATGCTCCTCCAGCAAGCGAGCGACGAGTTCCTCGTTGCCAATATCGCCTTGCTGAAAAACGTATCGCGAATCGGAGGCTAAATCAGCAAGGTTCTCCTGATTGCCTGCGTAGGTAAGAAGATCAAGATTTACCAACTTGCTTAGCGAAGAACCGGCTTGCAGAAGCCGTTGGCGAATAAAATTGCTGCCAATAAAACCGCTTCCCCCGGTGACAAGGATATTCATGAAGCAACTCCCTTGGTGCCCCTTAATCAATCTCCTCACCAGCGGTGAGGACTTCATCTAGGAGCGCCTCAAAATCATCAAGACCGGTACTGGGAATGATTACCGAGTTCCTGCGACCATGGGCTTCTTCCGTGATTTTCAAAAAGCGGCCACGATCGTTTTGACGGAGTTCGATGAAAAAATGTTTGCGCTCAATTTGAAGTTCACGCAGGGCGAGGGACTGTTCCATATGGATGACCCCGGACACTAACGAAGTTTTATCCAGTCTATCAACCGAAATCCCGCTCCACTCCAAGCGTTGACTAGTCTTACCGCTTCTTACCGAGCAGTTGGTCAGGATTAAGTTTTTTTAAGGCAGGCAGGGTAAAGAGGCCATCTTTTCGGATGAGCTTGCCATCGAACCATACTTCGCCGCCTCCATATTCAGGGCGCTGAATGCAGACCATGTCCCAGTGGATGCGACTTGTGTTGCCGTTGCCGGCGGTCTTATAGGCCTGCCCGGGAGTGAAGTGGAACGACCCAGCAATTTTCTCATCGAAGAGGATGTCCCGCATGGGATGCAGAATGTGAGGATTGAAGCCGAGGGAAAACTCACCAATGTAGCGGGCGCCAGCATCGCTGTCCAAAATGCGGTTAAGCGCAGCAGTATTGTTTGCTGTCGCTTCAACAACGCGGCCTTCTCTGAAGCCGAGTCGCACATTATCAAAAGCGTGGCCTTGATAGATGCTGGGAACATTGAAGGTAACATATCCTTCAACGCTCTTTTTCACGGGACATGAGAAAACCTCGCCGTCGGGAATATTGCGGTCGCCACCACAGGTCACAGAGCCGATATTTTTTATAGAAAAGCGGAGATCTGTGTCTGGGCCTTTGAGATGAACCTTGTCGGTACGATCCATGAGCGCCTTGAGCGCTGCCATGCCAGGAGCCATCCGACCATAATCAAGTGTGCAAACTTTGAAGTAAAAATCCTCGAATGCTGGCGTGCTCATCTGCGCCTGTTGAGCCATGGCAGGAGTGGGCCAGCGGAGGACAACCCACTTAGTTTTGTTGATGCGCCAATCCATGACTGGGCGCATCGCTCCTGAGATGAGACGCATGCGATCATCTGGCACATCGCTTAACTCCGAGATGTTATGGCTGCCGCGCACAGCGATGTAGGCACTCATCTTTTTCATGCGAGCCAACTCAACAGAACGCGTGATCTCAAGTTGCGAAGCTTCTGCCCCGAGAGAAAGTTCCCGCGCCACACGGGCGTGGTGGAGTTGAACAAAAGGAATGGCTCCACGCTTACGGGCGGCTTGAACCAATGCTATCGCGATCTCGTCCGGAGCATCGAAGATGTCGATCATGACATTTTCGCCGGGCTTGAGTTTCGTGGAGTGACCGGTAAGGACAGCAGCTAGGGCGTCAGTGCGTGGATCGTGCATGGGAAAATCAGCGAGAGTTTTTTGCGGCGAACTCCCCGAGACGTTGTGCGGCATAAGCAGAAAGAGCGGGCCGCAGAACAGGGAGGAGGAGTTTAAATATCATCAACAGGGAATTGAAAAAAACAGTCC
>CALAPX010000009.1 GCA_937888355.1 uncultured Spartobacteria bacterium | reverse complement strand
TGGGGGAAGTGCTGCCGTCGGAGGAGGCTGTGTAGTTTTGGCTATGAGCGGTGAAGGGCAAGGTCAACAATAGCACGGCCGCACTGTGCCGGTACAACCATTGAAAAAACAGATGAACAGATAAGAATAATCTCTTTTCTGTCATAAGTTTTTGGAACTCTGAAGGGCGTATGAAGGGGATAAGCGAGAGGTTGGGGATACGACTCATGCTGGAAATATTTAATGATCCTGTGCCGGGGTCTATAGCACGTTTTAACTATTCGCCCCCTTCGTCTGTTATGGTACTGGTGCCATGTGTCTCTGATACATCTCCCCGGTTCTTATGGCTTGAGAGTCTCCGCCTGCTTGCTGTTGCTGATGGTCAATACACTCGGAGCCATGCAATTGCCAACCGGGGTGGAGGCGCTTCAACAGCGCCACCGCGAGATCCTACTCAGGCTGCGCATGCTGGCGCATGACAGCTTGCAATCAAACATGGGGTCGGTCGGCTTTGAGTCGTCGGGTCATAGCGATCCAAGCAGTCCAGAGTGGGTGCAAGTTGATTGGGGGCATCCGGTGTGGATTGATCAAATTGTTTTGGCGCCAATCCTCTGGCACGTTGGCGATTCCAAATATACTGCGGGTGGTTTTCCCGAGGCATTCAGGGTGCTTGCTGGCACCAAAGAAAACCCGGAGGGATCCGTGATCGCCGTGCTCTCAGGAGACGACACGAAGTTACCACGGAGGGCTCCGCTCGTGATCCCCTGCGAGACCATGGCATCTTGGGTGCGCGTGGAGTCAATCAAGCTCTCCCCCTGCCCATTTAGCGCGCTCTACAACCTGCAACTCTCTGAACTCATGGTGTTTTCCGGTGAGGAGAATGTGGCGTTGAACCAATCCGTCACTTCTTCCTCGGTTGGCCCCATGGAGGCAGACCGGCGATCCAGGCAGGCACTTACGGATGGCTACATGCCATATGTCATGAACTCCCCAATCCAAGGGGAAACTCTTGCCTTTAGGGCGATCGCTCGCAGCGGAACCGCTCCCACACTATCGCTCGACTTGGGAGAATCCATGCCCATCAACCGCATCAACATCCATGCCTTTGATGCAAGAAATAGCGTGCCCAGAGATGTGACCAGCGATTTTGGAATTCCACCGAATTTATTGATCATGGGCGCCAACAAGGAGGATTTTTCAGATGCGGTCACCCTTGTCGAACGCTCAAAAAAAGGTCCCTACGATACAGGCCCGATTTTGCTCCTGCCCTTTCCCGAGAGGCAGTGTCGGTATCTCCTCTTCCAGATGAACTTCAACGATTCGTTCGACCGAGTCGTTGGCTTTGCCGAGATTGAAGTGATTTCGAGAGGGAAAAATGTCGCCCTCGGCCGGAAGGTGAAAGTGAAGGGCCTCCATAGGATAGGGTTCAATCGCCTTTCCCGTATCACAAACGGGAAAAATTCTTTAGGCCAAGTGCTTCCGATCAAGCAATGGGTAAACGAATTATCCCAGCGCCATGACTTGGAGTTTGAACTCAATGAGATCCGAGCAGCTCTCAGCACCGCTTATGCCACTCAAAAGAAACACCTCGCTCTATTGGGCTGGATTGCCTCTCTCTTGGTGGGAACCCTCGTGGTGAGCACCGCGATCATGCAATACCGAAAAAGACGCCTCCTGGCGACCATGCGCGAACGGTTTGCAGCCGATTTACACGATGAATTAGGGGCAAACCTCCACTCGATCAGCATGCTCACCGAGCTTGCCCGAGAGGACCTCCAGACTCCCGATCAACTCGATAGGTCCCTCAAGGACATCCAACGATTGGTGGCAACCACGGGAGAAGCAGCAAGGTATTGCAGCACAAAGCTGACAAATCCCAAGCAGCACAACTTGCCCGAGGACATGCGGACCCTCACCCGCCGCATCTTGGCGGATATCACATGGAAGCTCGACATCCAAGGAGGTGAGAACCTCCAAAACTTCAAGTGGACAACCATTGATGACCTGTTTCTTTTTTACAAAGAATGCCTCATAAATATCAGTCGGCATTCGAGGGCAGCTCGCGTAAACGCAAGGCTTGAGGCGAGCAAGAGGCAAATCACTCTCACAGTCACTGATGATGGTGTGGGGTTGTTGGATCGGGTGCCGCCATCAGTTCAGCGAAGGGCTCATCTGCTGCATGGGCGGGTGAGTTTGGAAAAGCCACCCCAAGGTGGAACAACAATCCAACTGACCCTTCGTCCCCCCCGCCGACTGTTTTCCTTCAACCCCAAGAAACCAACGGAACACCCATGAACGACCCCACAAAAATCATGCTCATCGAAGACAATCCCGAATACCGCCGGGTGATCGATCTGGCATTGAAACGGGACAAAAATGTCGTGCTGACACATTCCCTCGGCACCGCTGAACGCGCGTTGGAGGTCCTCTCGCACATGATCGCACGGGAGAAGCCGGAAATCATCTTGTTGGATTTGCATTTGCCCGGGATGAGTGGATTGGAGGCATTGCCGCTGTTGTTGGAGGCCTCCGAGAAAACAAAAATCATCGGCCTAACCCAATCGAACAAGGAATCGGATGTGTTGCAGGCGATTTCTTCTGGAGCGAGCGGGTATCTCTTGAAGTCGTCCGGGATCAAACAAATCAAAGAAGGCATCCGAACTGCGATGACAAATGGTGCCGCGCTGGATGCGCATGTTGCTCAATACATCCTCAAGTCGCTCCAGGAAAAACCTGCTGAGGCATCCTTTGCGCTCACCGGTCGTGAATTGGAAATCTTGAATCTTTTGGCAGAAGGCCTGCTCAAAAAACAAATTGCTGAACGTCTTCAAATCAGCACATTCACCGTCCAGGCGCATGTACGGCATATTTATGACAAGCTTCGTGTGCCAAATGCCGCGGCGGCCGTGAGTCTCGCATTCCGAAAGGGGATTTTGGCAATGACAGGTGTCACAAAAGTGTAATGTGCTGCTGAATAGAGGCTAGTGCGTTTATTGGGGTAGATAAATTTCTGTGGCATAGTTCAAACGGGCTATTTTAACTACACGCATTTTATATAGACACTTAACGCAAATAACAGCATCATGGTATTTCAACTTAATGAAAAAAAGTAAGCCTGCCACGCTTCAGATGATCGCGAATGAATTGGGAGTCACGGTCACCACGGTCTCATGTATTTTAAATAATAAAGGGGGAACATACGCCGAAGCGACGCGCCAAAAAGTGTTGGAAACCGCAGCGAAGTTCAAATACCGCCCGAATGTGTTGGCCCATGGCATGAGGGGAGGGAAAACGCACTCGGCAGGTGTGATGATTCGCAATCAGGGATACTTTTTGAACCGCGTTATCAATGGAATTCATGATACGCTGCTCAACCACCAGACGCTGATGCTCCTGGCGTGGAATGATCGCAATCATCATCAGTTGGATTGGAATCCGGAGGTCGAGAAATTGATTGTCCACCATCTGCTCGACCGGAGAGTGGATGGATTTATTCTTTGCTCATCCAGTGAGAATTTTGACCAGTGCTATGTGAGTGAGATTTTGGAGCGCCACGTCCCATTGGTGTTGGTGGATCGGGAACTCAAGTCGTTGAACGCCGATTTTATCGGAACCGACAACGTGGTGGGTGGGGAGGTGGCCGCCAGACACCTCTTGGACCTCGGGCACCGGCAACTGCTTTGCTGTTCTCTTCAACAGTGCTCGAACGCCGTTGCGCGCCAGGAGGCATTTGACCGTATGGTCGGCGACTGCGCCGGGGCCACCACTCAAACACTTGATTTCTTCGGGGAGGATTTTCATGAGGTGCTGGCCGGCATCCTGAAAAATCCAGAAACCCGACCGACGGGAATTTTCTGCATTAATGATTATGTTGCCCTCAGGGTGCTCGAGATTGCCAAGGAGTTGGAGTTGTCTGCGCCGCGCGACTTTTCGATCATTGGTTTTGGCGACCAGCGCTTTGCCGAACCGGCGGCGATGAATCTCTCCACATTTGATCAATACCCGTATGCCATCGGAGAGGCGGCAGCGCATGCCTACTTGAGACACGTGCGCGCAAAGGTGGCGCACACAACACCGCGCATTCTTCGAATCGATCCCAAATTTTTGGACAAAGGGTCCACGGGTCCCGTGCCGAAAAAAGCTGCGCGAAAACAGAAAAAACTTTGCGCTCAGGATGCGATCACAGCCCCTTGAGGTCGGCGATCGGGTAGGACTGCAATACTTCGGTTCTGGTCAGTGGTCGAAATAACGCCGGGCTGGTGGGCGGATGGTACGGGAGGACATCCGAGTACCCTGGGACGACAAGTTGCACGACCGGGAAGCCGATGTCCGGATCGGTGAGGTCGATGGCGATCACGTCCAATCCGAGGGCGTCGAAGGTATCTGTGGCTTCCTGGAGATCGCCAAGGCAATCGGCATGGCGGGTGCCAGAATCGAAGGGAACCGTCTCCCCCTCGAGCAGGAAAGCGGCCGATCGGTAAGGCACCATGCCAAACATGAAAGCCGACATGAAGTTGTCGCAGTCATTGCCAAGGGTGGCGATCCGGCGGAAGTCGTGGTCGAGCAACGAGGCGAGCTGGCGGCTGGCATCGGGAGCCGAGAGATCGATAAATTCATGAGCCTTCCGGCCCTGCGTGTATTCGGTGAAGGTGCGGATGAGCGCCTCCTCGCGGTCGAACGATGCGCCGACCTTGAAGAAATGGTGGAACTGAAAGTCGGGTGGGACCGTTGTGTCGCGGAAATAGACCGCGATACACGGCAGGACGCCGCCAAAGGAAAGGTCCTTGATCGTGAACTCGATTCCTTTCGACCGCAGGAATTCCATTTGCCGAAGGACGACAGGAATCATGATCGTTGCCGGATCGATCGTCGGCATAACGAGGCGGTTGCGGAGCACGGTGATGTGCGCGCGCCGTTCGAAAATCTCGTTGGCCGCATGGATGACTGCCTCCTCGATCGTGTTTCCCGAGGCCTTGCCGCTCGGGCCATTGATGAGACGCACGAATTCGAGCGGGACCTTCACCGTGGCTTGATTGACCAGTGAGAATCCATCGACCCAATGCCCGGCCTCGTCGAGGGTCCGGAGCCGCCGCAAGAGGGCTGGGGAGGCATTGGAGACATGCCCAAGCAGGTCTGAAAAACGCACCGCATTCGGGAAGTCCTCCTCGCGGCCCCAAGTGTAGCCGGGCAAGTTCCCGGTGGCGCGTGCCGCGAGCCATTCGGCTCCCTCCGCAAGCGCTCCGGCACGTGCGCACTCCATCGTCGTTCCTTTTCCCATCGATCGAAATTCCAGCCCCTCAAGGAACATCGCGGCCCAGTGGAGGTCGGGGGATACCATCTCTTCGTGAATCCAAAAATCATGGCGTGATCCCACAAATGCCTCCAGCCGGGCGATCGTTTCGCTCGGCGGCACGCAACGCTCGTGGGCCAGTTTGAGGCGCGATTGGAATTTCATGTCAGATTGCTCAAAATCGATTCCGCGATTGTCCTGCCTTCATGGATGCAGTGCCCGACAGAGGTGCCTCCGTTCAGGATAGCTCCCGCAAAATAGAGGTTCGGCGAGGTTCTTTCGGTTTCAAGAAGCGGTTCCCAGACGGGATCAACAACGAGCCCCATGGCTTCGATCCCGAAATCGATCGGGAGTGTGCAATTGGAACCGAGGAGGGAATGGCGGAGACGAACTCCAGAGACGGCTCCAGAGGCATCATGCTCAAAAGCGAGCGGTTCCCACTCCATCATGGCATGCACTCCCGGCGTGCTGAACCATGCCTCGTCCATATGCCAGTGCAATGTGGAGCGTTCGCCCGCGTGAATGACAAAGACATCCGTCGCCCCATTGTTTATGGCAATGCGGGCGGACTCCATCGCGCTGTCGCCACCGGCGAGGACTGCTACTTTCGCGGGGACGGATTGTCGTTTGCCGGACTTGAACTCCTCCAGAAAATCCAGTCCCCCGATGACGCCCGGGACCCGTGTCCCAAGCGTGCGTTCACTCCAAAGCCCGGTCGTCACAACCACGGCATGCGAGGTGGAGCGCAAGGCTTCAAGGCCGGGTCCGGGAACAATAGTGCTGTTGCAGTGGATACTCAGAGAGCCAGCTTCCAGAGCGGGACGCAGGAGCAACGAGATTTCGGCATCCAGCGGGCCGGTGCGGGTGGCTGGAATGACCCGGGCAGGCATGCCTCCAAGGAAAGCGGCTTTTTCATGGAGGTGGACGTGGAACCCCAACTCAAGGAGGCGCGCCGTGGCAGCGATTCCTGCGGGGCCTCCACCCACCACGGAAACCGTCAGGCCGGTTGTAGTTTTCGGAAGCCGGAGGGGGGATACGCCGCGTGTCTGGGCATCCCATGCCACAGCCGCCTGAACATCAAGAATTGGCACAGCATGTCCGGTCAGCGTTTTTTCAAGGCAGGCGCCCTCGGACTCCATCCATGCAGGAGAAAGACGGGACGTCAGGCCGGGGAGGGGGTTTTTTTCGATAAGCCCTTCGAAGGCGCCTGACATATCGCCCGCGAGAAAGGAGTGAAGCATTGCGGGGATGTCGGTTCCGAGGGGATCGGCCACCACGCAGGGGGCGTCCTCACAAAAATGGCACTGTGCCGCGCCGGCGTGCAATACCGGCAAGCGGGTGCGCCGGGCACCTTGATAGATCGTTCCGTAGGCCTCTGGATCGCGCACAGGACACCCCACGGCACTGCCTTCGTCGTGCAACGTCGTGCAGGCCCCGCAGCGAATACATGTCTTGTCTAAAGTCCATTCCGCATGGCGAGGGCCATCGGGAAAAGCCAGTGCCCCCCTGCCGAATCCGGCGAGTGAAGCGGCACCAGATTCGACTACTCCGGCAGCGGCCAGCGGGGCAAAATGCCGCATCCAACTGAATCCGCCAGCGACGATCGTCATGCCATCCAGTCCGCGTGCGAATGTCTGCAAGATGCGAATCCCGCGAGCCAGATCGGTGAGCGGATGTTCATCGGGATTTCCGTGGTCGGGGATGGGAGTCCGTGCCCGCGACTCCAGAGGGGCACGCAGGTTCGGGGCGTTTGCCGTGAGATTCAGCAGGGTGGCTCCGGCTGCTTGCAATGCTTGGGCAACAGCCAGTGGTTCTCCGGGGTCCCAAGTCCGGAAGTCCTCCGGGTCGGTGCCAAAGCCGTTTTGGCAGGCGTGAAAGACATTGAGGCGCGCTCCGAGCAAGAGGTCGGGGTGGGCGTCACGAATGCGCCGCGCGGCCTCCACAGGCAGGCGCATGCGGTTTTCCAATAGTCCTTGGAAGCGCCCCGGGCCATCTTTTGCGCCGAGCAAAAACTCCGCCAGCGAGCCGTGGCAACATGCAAGATCAATGCCGTCGAACCCGGCCGCAACAGCCAACGAGGCGAGAGTGACAAGGGAATTGAGGGCGCCGTCGAGTTCCTCATCGCGTTTCGGGATCAGTCCCCGGCGCGGGGACAATTGCGCGATAAAAACCGTGCCTTCGAGCGCCTTGGAGCGGGCGTCTTCGAGGAGCCGCTGGAATCCCGGAAGGGTGGCTGGGGAAAGCACCGGCATGCCGCCGCCCAGTTGATCGCCCTCTGCTCCGAGGGCCTCCATCCAGATCAGCCCGAATCCCCCCGAGGCGAGTCTGCCGTAGCGTCGTGTCGTCAAGGAACTGGGCGATCCATCATCCAAAAAATCGCGGCCGGCGACCGGTTGCGCACAGAAGCGGTTTGGGAGGCGATACGAACCCACGGGAAGTGGGTGAGTCAACGCCGTCGCAGAAGCGGCAATGGGGATTTCTAATCCCAGTCGGGCGATTTCGCCGCGAAGCTCTTCAAGGCTTTCGAGTGGGAACGGTTCGTAGGAGGGAAGTTCCATGTCACTTCGTGGCGGGTTTCCCAAGCGCGAGCACATACATGGCGAACTCATTGTCGCCATCGAGACCCAGCCAGCGGTCCAAGGCGCTCTGATGGTACGACAGGAGCGGGCAGGCGCCGAGTCCCAAGGCCACGGCGGCCAAACTGGCATTTTGGCAGGCGTGGCCCGCTTCCATGGCGATCATGCGGTGCGAGGTATAGGTGTATTTCCACTCAGTGCGGCGCGGGATGGCTGACCAGACCACCACAGCGGCGGCATTGGCGACGGGTTCCGATCCGTAGCATGCCGCCACGAGGCCGGCATCCCCTCCAGCAGGCGATCTTGGGCCGACAAGCGAATGCGTCTCGGGATCGTACCGGTAGAGGCCTGGAGACACTCCCTCAACCCGGCGCGCGACCACATGTGTTTCCAGCGGATAGCGTCCTCCGGCGGAGGGTGCGGTGCGGAATGACTTTCCCTCCATGCGGGCGCTCACGCCTTGGGCAGACCAGAGGAGTAATGCAAGGTCATGGGCGGTGATGGGGATGGAGGAAAAATCACGAACGCTCCGGCGATTGGCCAGGAGGTCATGGAAATCGACGGGAAGAGGACGCTCGCCGGGATCGGGAAGGGCAAGGCGCGGCGCGTCAGCGGGGATCGTGTTGATCACTGGTTCCGGCACTCCCTTGAAGCTGTCGCTGTCATGCCGCCAGTCGCCATTGTAGCCCTTGAGAACGTTGCGGAGTTGATTTATCGGGACCTGATCCAGCAGCACGGGAGTGCTATCGGGGGAAGAGGCGCCGAGTGGGCCCGCAAGCAGCAGAATTATAACAATCCATGAACCCGTTTTCACGTGCTCAGAGGGTTTCGTTCAGCGCCTTGAAGTACTCGGATACCTTGTCGCGGAATTGCGGCGGGGCGGCATCAGAACCGCTTTCAATGACACCATCAAGCACATCGATCCTGCGATTGACTTCAAGCGACTGGCTGGGGCCTGCTTGCAATTGCGCGCTGGCTTGCAGGAGTTCCTTGGCGGCCATTTGTCGGAACTCCCTCATCTGTGAAATGTTTCCATTGGCCACGGCATCTGCCGACTGGCGGATGTGATGGGCGGCGGTCTTTAGGGAATCGACCCGCACATTTTTCAGCGATGCCTCGGCATACATGGCATCGGCTTTCTCTGCCATGATCGCGGCCATACCCTCCCACGAACCCTCCTCGGTCGAGTCCATGCGGCGGGTACCTCCGGACATGCCGACATCGTCGGCCTTGCCGCTGGCAAGCTTGCCGCCGCCGGTCGCCACGGCATCCGCTTCGCCCTCGGCATCGACCTTCCCGCTTTGGAGGGGATCCTGCCCACGGCGGTTTTGGATATTGTCATCGCCCTTGCCGATCGTTCCAGAACCGGCGGCTGTCTCGCCGCTGGCCATGCCCTGACGTCCCACATTTGAACGTCCATCCTGTTCCTTGTGGTCGGGGGCGGTATTGCCGGATTTTCCTTGGGCGCCAAACGAGGCGATGTTTCCCTCCTTGGTTTCCCAACCGGAGGGGAAATCCCCCATGGCATGGTTGGTGGCGCTGTCATCCGCTTCTTCGGCATCCTCCTCGCTTTCTTGGAGAAGATCACCCACGAGATCCTCGGCGGCGGTGGCCAATTCAGCCATGGCAATTCCGGAATCTGGCATTTCTTCAAGATCGATTGCTTCGGTGGTGATGCTTTCTTTGTCCGCTTCATCGCCAAGCCAGGTCTCGCAGGCATCGAGGCGCTCCTCGGCTTCGCCCATCTTCGCCATGAGCGGATCCTCTTTGGCATATCCCTTCTCGGTAATGTCCGATTCCTCAGCTCCCGCTTCGTCCGCAGGTTTTTCCTCCTCGATGAGTTGCTCGATCTCTTGGAAAATGGTGAATACATCCTCCACGAGGTCGTTCGTGGTGTTCATGTCCGCGAAGATATGAAGGTCGGTGGGAACTTCCAGGAGGGCCTGCTTTGTGTTTTTGACCATTTCCTGAAACTCATCTTCCATCTGGTCCACGAGTTTTGTGTCGTGATTCTCTTGGGTTTTGACGAGTTCGATTGCCTCGCGCATTTTGTTGTGGAGGTCTTGGATTTTTTCCAACTTTTCCTTCGCAACACCAACAGCATCGAGGAGTTCGAGGTTCTTTTCGTTTTTCTCAGTGACTTTGATTTCGTCGAGGGCGGAGCGAAGAGATTGAAGGTTTTTTAGAGCCTTTGATTCCAGTTCGACCGCATCATCCAATCGACCTTGGTCCAAGCGTTCCGCCGCGAAGACCATGTCGTTTTGGATTCCGAGTTGACCAACCCTTTCTGCGATGTGGGTCACGCTTTCGGCAAAGGCGGCATCGAACGAAGATGTTTGTGAGGAGGCCTCTCCGGCGGCGCGGACGAATGCAGTGACATCCTCGGAGAGCGCATCCTGGTCATCGACCATCGCCTCTGATGCTTTTCCTTTCGATTCGATCAGTGCGGAGGTTAGGTCGAGGAGAGTTTTTTGACCTTTGATGAGCGAAGTAAGCATCGCTGCAAGGCTGGAGAGGCGCCGGTCTTTCGTGGCTTCGGACATTGAGGATTCCGCACTAGAAAATTGGCGCAGGATCTCTGTTTGGAGTTTTATCGCCTCGCGTCCGGATTCTTCTTTGGCCTTTCCTTCGCTTGCAAGAGCCAAGGCAAGGGCCTCAATGGCTTGGGAGGACTCATTGACATAGATGCGCTTGGCGGCATCCGCGAGTGCTCCGAGTGGTTGAAGCGGATTGTCTAAAAGCGTCTTCAATAATTCCCGGACTTCTTTTTGGCGACCCTCCGCTTCGGTCCATTTTTCCTGAGTTGCCGTGTCTGGGGCGTCGACCAAGGCTGTGGTATGGGCAAGATTGGTCTTCTGCAAATCCAGGAATCCATCCAACCCAGCAGCGGCCGTTGCTTCGAGTTTTTTCTTTTCTTCGAGTAATTCTTCAGTGGTCGGCGTGTTGAAGACAATTTGCTCTGACAGGGTCTCGCCGGGGGTTTCCGGATTGTTGTCCCTGGCCACGACACGGAAGAGAAGGGATTTGCCCGGAGTGCCGGAAACTTCTGCATTCCAAATCTTATTGAAGGCAGTCGAGCTTTTGGAATCCCATGTTTCAATGGGCGTTGCCGTTATCGCTCCAGCCTCGCCCTGCTCTAAGCGTTGCACCTCCACAGAAGCGATTCCAAAGTCATCAGAGATTTCAAAATGGATCTGCGGACGTGCGCCTTGGGGAAGGATGCTTGCAGCAGTGGGGGCAAGCACGCGAATCTCAGGGGGGGTATCGGCTTGCGGAGAGACGGTGATATCCTCCTCAAGAATGACGCCATTGGAATCGCGCGCAGCCAATTTGATGGAGGCTCCCTCTGTCAAGATACCCTCGGCCACCCAATGGCGATCTCCCTCGCCGGAAGAGAATCCGGTGGCTCCTTCGATGGCGCCGGAGAGGTCGATGCCCTCAAAGTCAGTGCTTGTTTGAACCTGAATTCTTATGGTTGAGCCTTTTGGAGCTGCAATTTGATCTTTCTGGAGATCAAATTCCAGGGGGGGCAATTTTGTATGCGGAGGCGGAGTGAGTAGCGCCTTGATCGAGTTGAAGGATGGCGGTGGGATCGTATCGAGGGTAAACCAGTCCGAGGGGCGAGCATCACCCGCCCGGAAGCGGTATTTCACTTGGGTTGCCGCCCGGGGAAGTTCGCGGGAAAAGTCCTCCGGATTGTCGCTAGAGATATTGCCAAGGGAGACGGTTTCACCCGGTCCATCAGAAGAAGAAAGATCGAGAAGCACTTCGTGCCCCCTGAAGCCGTGAACAGTGCAGGTGAGCAGGGTGCTCTCACCAACAAGCACAGTTTTGTCTCCGGGAGTGACCGATACGATTTTTGTGAGAGTTGGGAGTTCCACATGGGAAAATGGATTGAGGGTTCTCCACAAAGCGATGAACCATGGCTTCCCATAAAAAGCACCAGGAGAGGCAAGTAATGCCGCTACAATCATGAACGTGATCAAACTGCGCTTGTGTGCCTTGCGGTCATGCAGATCACGAAGGTTTAGAGCTCCTAGGTCTGGGGCGCCTCTTCTCAAATAAGCCGACTTGAAAACATCCTTCCCGGCATCGCGGGAGAACTGGAGAAAGTTGATCAGCCGGTTGTCGAGGGAGGGGAACGTTTTTTCCAGCGCGGCGGCGACTCCCTCGTAGGTGTACGAGCGGGACAGCGCGGCATAGACCAGCCACAGGATTCCGCACCCGAGAAGGACTAGCGGAACCCAAGCAGCAAAGCGTCCGGCACGCTCGAGATTGAGTGCAAAGTCCACCGTGCCCAACAAGAGGAGGAGGCCGCAGAGTGAGGCGAGGCCCCACTTGAATTTGACCATGGCACGACCGGTGGCCATCCGGCGCCGGATGCTATCAAGTTTGCTGGCAAGACCTGGATCCACTGGAATGCGCTAGAATTTGACCGAGGGGTCGGGAATTTTGGTGATCTCCACGTTGTCGATCGAGCCTTCGTGCATGAACCACACGTAGAGGGTGAGAAACCGGACATACGAGAGGTGCTTGAGGGCCTGTTCGGAAAGCGTGACGCCGGGGAACTCCAATGAGACCCGCTGCCAATCGGAGGATTTATTGGTGTCAGCAGCCTTGCTCTTATAGATCATGCGCAGATCCTTGATGTCGGGATTGTCGTATGGTCGTACACCTGGAGCCCAGCGGTACCCGGCGAAGTAAACACGGGAGGGACCGCCTTTGACGTCGAGCGAGCACTTGTAGCGGAATCCCGGCTCAAGGATGAACGGCAGTGTTTCCATCTTGGCGCCGCCCTCGCCAGGCATCGGGGACTTGCTCTGGTACTTGGCGTCTGGTTTCAAATGCACGACCTGTCCCTTACCGGGGGCCGCCCCAGTGGTGATTTGGAATTTATTTTCGATGTAATAGGTATTCCCCGACCATTCGTAGTCGGTGATCCAGCCGGTCGGCGGGTTGGCTCCGTCGTCGAAATTGAATGTCAAGGGAGGCTCGGCGGCATGGAGGAGGGATGCAATGAGGGTGATGGGTATGGCGAGAAAACCGGGATGTGTTTTCATGGTTTTGAATTTGAACATGGCAGGGTGAATTGACAAGGGGATCTCATGGCATGAGGCGTTTCCGGCGCGCAAACCATGTGATCGTGAACAGGAGCATCAGGCCGACAAGGGTCGGCCAGTTGCGCCAAAGGGTTTCAAATTCGGAGAAATTCTCCTCCTTCGCTTTCATGTCGAAGGCACTGAAGGCGGCATTGAGGGTGCGGACGTCCTCGAAGAACGTGCCTCCGCTCGCGTTGGAAATCGCTTGCAGGACATCCTCCCTCGTCGGCCGGGGGGAAGTTTCGGGGGAGAACGCTTTCACATAAAAGCTCATCGGCTTGCTGATGATTGTTTCTTGAGGGGTCTTTGCGGTGGCGGAGACGCGGTAGGAGCCTGGAATATCCGCCTTGAAATCCAAGGCGAAACCCTCGAACGCCTCGCCGGTGGCTGTTTCCACGCGGCGGGATTCCATGCGGTACGGGATTTCGCGTCCATCAGGGAACACGATGGTCGCATCGATCGCACCGGGTCTCTGGCCATCAAGTTTGGCGATGCGGGCGTTGAGGGCGATTTTTTCGCCAAGGAAGATGTCATTGCGGTCCGCGAACAGTTCGAGTTTTTCGGCGGTGAGGTCCTCCTCTTTCGGCAGGAGCCATGAGAGGAGTTGGCTCCAAAAGCGCTTGTAGGGGCGGGCGTCTCCGGACTCGGGTCCGAGTTGCCAGCGCCAGAGCGAGTCGGTGAGGATCACCGCGACCTTCCCTTGGCCAAAGCGTTGGGTGAGCACGAGCGGCACGGGGCCGTCAGGGGTCTCGGCCAGCACAAGTGATTCGGCGGCTGGCTTTGCTTGAAGTCCGGTAAACACGGATAAAACCGGAGGGGGTGACTTCCAAAATTGAGGGTCTCCTGCAAAAGCTGGGTGGGAGGCTGCCTGTGGGGTCAATGTCACAGGAAACGGCGATTCCCCCTCGAGTGGTTCGGGGTTTCCTCCTGAGATAGGCAAAATATTTCCGAGAGGCGTTTCCAGCAGGCCACCCTTCGCCCAAGACTTGGTGCCGCCCAGAACGACCAAGCTGCCTCCGTTTTCAACAAATTTAAGGAGCCTGTTGGCGCGTTCCGCTCCGAACTCGGCCGCATCGAAGTTGCCAAGAAGCACAATCTTGAACTCAGCCAATTGCGAGGCGGCCATGTCTGCAGTGAAATTTTCCGCCGGGGTGGCCGCTTGTGGTTTTCCATCACCACCAGTGAAAAAGATGACCGGTGAGATCTGGCGTTCCTCGAGAAGAATCCGGCGAAGGTATTTGTATTCCCAGCGGGGAACTCCCTCGGCATAGAGCAGGCGGTTCTTGGCATCAACCACTTCAACGATGGTGGCCCATTCATTGTCCTCCTTGTTTTTCTCTCCTTTGAGTGGAGGAACATAGAGCCGGTAGGTGAATGTGCCGACGGTAGGCCGTTCGACTTCGAAGACAACATCGCGTTCGCCGCCAGAGTCGGGGATTTGAGTGGGTTTTTCTTGGATGAGTTTGTCGTTTTCGAACAACTGCACAGTGATGGGTGCCCCCTTCGTGCCTTGACCTGAGATTTTTACTTTCATCTCGGACGTCCAACCCGCAGTGACCCGGCGTGCGGCATTCACCGAGTCGATCCGTACGTCAGCCTCCTCCTGCCACCCTCCGGGCTTTTCGAGGCGGAGCGTATGGACCGGGAACGGGCGGGCGGTTGAGATCCAGTCGTCGAGCACTTCGCTTGTGTCGGTGCCATCGGAGAGGAGAAGCATGCCTTCGATAGGGAGGCCGGCAACGCGTTGCTCGATCTTGGCAAGAGCATCCCGCAAGGAGGTTGAATCACCCTCGGGTTTGAGATCTGGAAGGTCGGCGAGGGATGTGGGTTCGCCGAGAGAACTTGAGAATGTGTAGAGATCGATCTGGCACTCGGACCCAAGTTTACTTGCCCAGCCCTGCTTGAGCGCATCGATGGCGGTATCCCAGCGCTCCGGGGCATCCGGAGTGGCTCGTAACGACATGCTCTTGGAAGTATCCATGACGACCAGGAAGCGTGGCTTTTGCAATTGGGTGATCGAAGTTTTCCTGCCCGGTTGGAGTAGGCACCATGACAATCCGATGAGGGTGACCAGATGAAGTCCGAAAAGAACGAGACGGAATGCCCCCGGGCGGAGCCTGCGGAAGGTCGACCATGAGCCGGCAAGCACAGCCGACAGAAGAAGAGCGACCAGTACAGGAATCGATAGCGTGTTCTCGAATAGAATCATGCCGCGCCCTCCTTGGTGGGTTTCTTTTTCTTGATATGGCCCGCATAATCCAGATCCACCTTGTTAGCTCCTATTTCACCCCGGCGTGACAGTGCATTCGCATACCCAAACTCCACAACGGCAAGAAGGAGAACCAGCCAGAGGAGTTGTTCGCCAAAAGTGCGGCCAACGCGGTTTTCCTCAATCAGGCGGTTCAGTGCAGGGAGGTCCTGGGCGACTTTCACATTAGTATCCCCTAGGCGAGGCTGGATTTCCTCGGAAGCGATCACGGTGAGGTTGCTTTCTGCGCGCGGAGGGTTGAGGGCAAGGGCGAAACGGGGGGAGGAGTCGCCAGGCATGGAAAGTTTATAAATGCCAGTTTCCCGTAGATTCTCGATGATGAAAGTTGTGCGCCCCTCCAACGTGTTCCCCCGGACTGGAATGGCTTTTCCACTAGGCCCTGAAACTGTTGGCGCCTCTGCGATTCCAGGGAAGATTTCGTTCAAGACAATAGTGCCTGTTCCCTCAAGAAATGGAACAGGGGAGGGCGCGGCATAATCGGCACACTGGACCAGCATGGGGAGATAAAATGGCGATAAAGGAAAGTCGCTGGTCGAGCGGTCGGGAGCTACTGCAAACATAAGCACCCGGCCCTTGCCATAACGGCGTTCAAGAAGAAAAGGCTCTGAGGCGCTGAGAGAGACAATTGTCTCGGAGGTGGGATCAACCCGCTCCCAAGAAACCTGACGCCTGAGAGAGAGAGTTGGAGACGATGAGCCATCGCGCAACGGACGAACAAGCGGGTGCATCGGTTTGTCCCACGAAAGCGATCGGCGCGCCTGAGATGCTGGAACGGCATCGACACTCTTGGGAAATGCAGGAAGGAATTTCAGACCTTTGTAATCTCCGGCCGATGCCTTGATGCCAGGGAATATAACAACCATTCCCCCTCCGGTTACATAACTGTCGAGGGCGTTGATGGCCTGTCCCGAAAGCGGGAGGGCATTGCAAAGAATCACGCAGGAGTAGTTATGAAGACCGGTTCCGGCTAAGGCGTCCGGGGCGATCGATTGCACGGCGTCGGGGTTTCCCAATCCTGTTTTGAGAGCGATTTGGACAAAGAGTGTGTCGCCGCCGGTGCCGACCACGAGACTGGGCAGGGACTTTTGGACATTCAGGATGAAGTGGAACGAGTTGTCGGCAGGAAGATTGTCGTCCGGTGTGTCGATCCGCGCGGAGTGGATGCCCGGTTCGAGTGGCGGGATCCTGAAGGTGGCGGGTTCTGCGGTTCCCTCGGAAACCTTGATCGAGCGGCGCCCAACTTCCTTTCCGTCGATCGACAGGATCGCCGTGCTCGCGCCTGCGGGACCCGTGCGGGAGAAGGAGACAAGCGCCGATGATTCGGTGCCCTTTTGAAGCCGGGATGGCGTGATGGCGACATCAACCGGCGCGAAATTCTCGGGGGATTCGACACCGAGGAGTGAGACGAAGACGGTGGTTTTCTCAAGCCCGTCGAGCGGAGAATCGCCGTCGGGAGCCATGTCCTCCCAAGGCAGGGCCTGATTGTCCGTGATGATGTGGATTTCCATTTCACGGTTGCCGGAGGACTTCTTCAGGGTGTTTGCCGCCTCCTCGATCGCCGGGGCGATACGGGAGTCCGTGGGGCCGGGGGTGATGCCTTTCAGTCGCGCGGAGACATCCGCCTTGTCGGAAACCGGTTCACTGATGAGGGTTTCCGGTTGGGCACGGGCCACGAAGAGACACACGCGGTCTTTTTCATTGAGCCCATCGACAATGGCTGTCGCGGTTTCGATTGCGGAGTCCCAGACCGGGGTTCCCGACTTGCGGTATGTCATGCTGGACGATCCATCGATAATGATCGCAACGTCGCGCGGGGCGTTGCCGACCCATGAAAACGTGCTCTTGCGCAACATTGGCATGGCAAAAGACATTCCAAGAAGGAGCATGATCAGAGTGCGCAGCAGCCAGAGAAGGAGATTCTCAAGGCGCACTTTGCTCGAGGAGCGCTTTTCCGCCACCTTGAGAAAACGCAGAGTGGGGAAAGGCATCGTCACCTTCCGCTTGCTCTGCATGAGGTGGAGCAGGATCGGAACACCGGCGCCCACAGCCGCTGCGATCAGGAAGATGGGAGTAAGAAACATGGGCGACGGTTACTTCGACATCCTCTTGCGTTCTTCGAGGTAGGCCCGGACAAAGGTGTCTACCGGTTGGTCGGTGCGCACGATCCTGTAGTCGATATTCATCCCCGCGCAGGCCTTGCGGTATCGTTCCAGAAATTCGTTGAACGATTTCCTGTATTCCGAAGCGATGGCTTTCGGATCGGCTCCAAGCTTTTCACCGGTTTCCAGATCCACAAGTTCTGCCGGCTTCATGAGTTCGAATTCAATTTCAGCGGGATCCAGGACGTGGAAGACGATGACGTCGTGGCGTTGTTTTCTGAGGCGTGCAAGAGCGACAGAAATCTCTGCCTCATTATCATAGAGATCGGATATGATTACGATCAGGCCACGGCGGCGCACAGAGCCTGCGATCTCATGGAGGGCTGCCGCGATATTGGATCCCGAGGAGGGAGGGGCCTGCAGCACCCGTTTGATTAGATTGTTCAAGTGCTGAAGGGAGTTTGAGGCCTCCATGCGCAAATCTACCTTGTCTGAATGGAGAAAGAGGCCCACTGAATCCCTGGACTTGACCACAACATATCCGATTGCCGCAGCGAGTTTGCAGGCGTGGTGGAATTTTGTGTTGTTGGTGCCGGAGGTGAAATTCATCGAGCCGCTTCGGTCGAGGGCGAGGTACACGCGGAGGTTCGTCTCGTCATCGAACTGCTTGACGTAGTGCTTGTCTGTGCGGGCGAATACCTTCCAGTCGATATGCTTCGGGTCATCACCAAGTCCGTAAGATTTGTGAGTGGAAAATTCCGAACTTGGGCCCTGCAGGGGGCTCTTGTGGGCACCAGCGAGGTTCCCTTCAACGGTGTAACGAGAAAGGAGCGTGAGGCGGCCGAGCTTGAACATCTCAGCCGGGTTCAGCAGGGCGGCGATGCCTTCCTTTTCGGGTTCTTTGTTGTTGGGTGAGCTGGATGACATGGGGGGGGCGTTAAGGCTTGGGAAAAACCTTCCAGTGAGTGGCGTCGCACACCACCACGATGCGGTTGCCGACATGAGCCAAGTGAAATTGAGCTGTGGATTTGCCCTCTGCAAGAGTGGCCATGGCTTTTGTTTCTGAATCCTGGAAACGCACCATCGATTCCCCGCCAGGGCCTGGAAGTACAGCAAGCGGGGCGGCCGTCAGGTGGGCTGCATAGGGGAGGGTGAGAGAGCTTGATAATACTGAGCGTTCGCCGAGATGAGTGCTGGAAAGCGAATAATTTTGGTTTTCAAAGCCCGGAATTTTGCCGGTTAATTTGTAATCCCACGGGGCCCCGAAGGAATCTGTGGCAGGAAAGGGCGATTTGGTTGGGGGGGGCTGATGTGCAGTGATCTCTCCAAGAGACTTGGGGTACGAAATTTGCTGATTGTAGTGGGCCTTCAGTGCTTGTTCGACGTTTTCACGGTCACGGCGACTCAACCACCCATTGGCCACATGGCTTGCCGCTGAAGGAACTGAAGCGGATCCAAGCCCGCATTGGCTTTCAAAAATTGCCCATGCTTCGGCTTGGCGTCCGGCTGCTAGGTGGTGCCATGCCTCGATGCTGCGAACCGCTTCAAGCAACGCATCGCCAGGATTTTCTTCGGCAAACTTTCCGCACAATGCCACGATGTCGTCATGCTTGTCGGGAAGAAGTTCATGGCGCTTCCAGATTTCCAAAAACCGGGTTTCATTAGCCGCGAATACCTCCAAGCCACCCGCTAGGGTAAGCAAAGCGCAAAGTAAAAGAGCGGGGCGCAACAGTCGACGGCTCAAGGGCGGGCTCCTTCTGCTTTTCTCTTGGCGGCACGTTTAGCGATTTCCTCCTCAAGAAACTTGAACCAGCCTTCATTGCCGCCTTCTTTTTTGATCCTGTCCTTGTGTTCTAGGATGTCCCGGTCACGGGCCTTGACCATGATCGGGCGTGGGCCCTCGGTGAATGAGTAGACCACTGCATCAGGATCAACCTCGGCGATGAGTTCCTTGCCGGCCTTGCGCTCCGTGCGGTCTTTATGGCGCACGATCGTGCTGCCGAGGATAATCGTGTTTCCATCCTTACTCACGGAGTCGACTTTTCCGGTGACCGCAAGGGCATCTCCGGGTTGGGATGCGGGATTCTCACGGATCAGTCTAAGGGAGTTGCTTCCCTCGATGGTGAAATCGATATTCAACAACGACGCGGGTTCGATAGCCACAACCCGGACGGGGCCGCTGCCATTGTCCTCGATCGTTGTTATTTTGAGATACCGGAAAAAGTGGGGCCGGCCTTCAGCGTCATCGAATAGGGAGGCTTTCTCGGAAGCAGACCGTGCCTCTGAGAGGTAGAGAGCGAAATCATTGCCATTCGAGGTGGCTGCTTGGATCGTGCGTGGCGCAGTCAGTGAGACGAGTGCCAGTGCGGAGATAAGGATTTTATTCATGAGCGCATTTAGGGCAGTTTGAAAAATTCTGGGTTTTAAATTTTGGCATCGCAGCAAAAGCTCAT
>CALAPX010000008.1 GCA_937888355.1 uncultured Spartobacteria bacterium | reverse complement strand
GCATCCCGGCAACGTAGAATTGTGAGACTAGGAATTTCCTAACCCGCCCCGCAATTCATTTTAGACTCGATTTCGAGGTCGTTCGCGCCGATTGATACAAGTCATGTTGGCCAAACGAGTGATCCCCTGCCTGGACGTGACAAACGGGCGTGTCGTGAAGGGAACGAAGTTCCTTGATTTACGCGATGCCGGGGACCCAGTGGAGTGCGCAAAAGTCTACGATCGCCAAGGCGCTGATGAATTAGTCTTTCTCGACATCACAGCCTCTAGCGATGGGCGTGACACGATGATCTCCGTCGTGGAGCGCACCGCTGATGAGTGCTTCATGCCTCTCACTGTCGGAGGAGGCATTCGGACTGTGCATGATTTTCGCACCATGCTTCGCGCTGGAGCTGACAAGGTGAGCGTGAATACCTCTGCGCTCCAACGCCCTGAACTCCTCACAGAATCCGCTCTTGCCTTCGGCTCACAATGCGTCGTGCTTGCAGTGGACGCCAAACGCGATGGTCCGGGAAAATGGCGCGTCTACACCCATGGTGGTCGCAATCCCACAGAACGTGATGCGATCGAGTGGGTCCTCGAAGCCGAGAAACGCGGCGCCGGGGAGATCCTCCTCACCAGCATGGATGCCGACGGCACCCACGGCGGGTATGATCTGGAACTCACGCGTGCAGTATCCGAAGCCGTTTCAATTCCTGTCATCGCCAGTGGCGGAGCAGGTGAACTGGAGCACCTTGCAGAAGTCCTTGAGCACGGAAAAGCCGACGCGGTGCTTGCCGCGAGCATTTTCCATTTCGGTAAGTTTACAGTTTCTGACGCAAAAGCCCATCTTGCCTCTCGCGGCCTCCCCGTCCGAATCCCATTTCCCGGTTGAACGACCTCTCTTCGGATTTATCCTATGCACATGTCCAGGCACGATTCCCCCTTCACCTTGGAAAGCGTCTTCGGAATACTTCGCGATGAGGGGCTCCGGATCACCCGCAAGCGCACGGCAATCCTGGAAACACTGTTCGAGTCGGACTCTCCCATGAGCCTGCAGGAAATCCAACAAGGGGCCGCCCAACGTGCCGGCACAACCCCTGACTTTGCCACTGTCTTCCGCATGCTCAATCTCATGGAGCAACTCCATCTCGTTCACAAGGTGAGCCTCCAGCGCTCCAGCAGCTACTACGAACTCAGCGATCCGAGGAAGCACTATGACCATCTCATCTGCAAAAAATGCAACCAGGTCATCCTTATTGATATTCCCTGCCCCATCGGCGACACGGAAAAAAAACTAGCCCGCCAATACGGATTCCGCGACCTCAGCCACTCACTAGAATTCTTTGGCATCTGCCCCACATGCGCCACTTGATCCCCTCAAAAACGCATTGGCACGCCACTAATATTTGTGGCAGGCTGGATCTTAATCGCCGACGTAGCACAGTGGTAGTGCAATCGATTCGTAATCGATAGGTCACGAGTTCGAATCTCGTCGTCGGCTCCCATTTTAGTTCAGCGGGTTACATAAGTTTTTAAAGGCTCTTTTTTCCTTAATTTATCACTTACTTGCCGATATTTAGGCTTGAAGGTTCATTGAATCATGCCAACGCAATGGATAATCAGGTGCTGATTCCAGTGGCATACCAATGCTCTAAAGCGAGTTTAAGAATCTCAGGAAGAATCTCTAAGGCTGAAATCTAGCCTAGGGCATTGTTTGCGGCTTGGGTAAACAATCTTGCCAAGGTTTGAGTATCATCTACCCCGTCCAACAGCCCGAGTTCACGGAGGTCTTGTGCCAACAATCGCTGGCCGGCGATTTCTGTGACTGGTAACCATTCTTCCAGATAATCCATGATTGTCCTCAAGTCGGTATCA
>CALAPX010000007.1 GCA_937888355.1 uncultured Spartobacteria bacterium | reverse complement strand
GACCATTCTGGGCTACTTCGATCGTCTTTTCAACGGCCGAAAGCTGGTCATCTTGGGCTACAATCGGCAACGCATTCCAGGCAACTGGAAGCTGATGCAAGAGAACATCAAGGATCCTTATCACCCGGGATTGCTGCATACCTGGTTCGTCACCTTCGGGCTTTGGCGCGCGGACAACAAGTCGCAGCTGCTGATGGACACTCACCACCGCCATGCGGCCATGGTGTCCACGCGTGGCGCAGCCGGCAAGGCCGCCGACGTGACGCAAGTATCGAGTTTTAAGGCCAACATGGAACTCAACGATCCGCGCTTCTTAGACATCGTGCAAGAGCCTTGGTGGGGCGGGCCTACCGCCGTGATGATGACTGTTTTCCCAAGTGTCATCTTTCAACAGCAGGTCAACAGCGTGTCCACACGTCATATCCAGCCTGACGGTCATGGCGCCTTTGACTTCGTTTGGACGCACTTCGGCTTCGAGGACGACAGCGAGGAGATGACGCAGCGCCGCCTGCAACAGGCCAACCTGTTTGGTCCGGCTGGGTTCGTCTCGGCCGACGACGGCGAAGTCATCGAATGGTCTCAGGAAGCCTTTGAGACCAAGCCCTCGCACCGCGCACTTGTCGAGCTCGGTGGCCGTGAAGTCGGCGACACGGATCACATGGTCACCGAGACGCTGATTCGCGGCATGTACGAATACTGGCGCAAAGTGATGGAGGTGACATGATGGACTTTAAAAACTACTTCGAACTGACTCAGCTGTACGGTGACTACGCTTCGGCCGTCGACGCGGCTGACTGGGATGCTTGGCCCGAGTTCTTCATCGACGACTGCGTGTACAAGCTGCAGCCGCGAGAAAACCACGAGCGCGGGTTCCCTTTGTCGACGCTCGCCTTTGAGAGCAAAGGCATGCTCAAGGACCGTGTGTATGGCATCCGTGAGACGCTGTTCCACGACCCGTATTACCAACGCCATGTGGTGGGCACGCCGGTTGTGCGCAAGGTAGACGCAGACGGACGCATCCACAGCGAGGCTAATTACGCGGTGTTCCGCACGCGGCTGTCCAAGGAGTCGACCGTCTTTAATGTCGGGCGCACGCTGGATGAGGTGGTGCGCACGCCGCAGGGTCTGAAGTTTGCCTCTCGCCTCGTCATCTACGACAGTGAGTTGATACCCAACTCGTTGATCTACCCCATCTGAGGAGCCGTCATGACCACAAACTGGATCGATGCGGCCGCGCTGGCCGAGGTGCCCGAGGGGGATGTGATTGGGGTGATGGTGGCAGGCAAGGACATTGCCCTGTTCGAAGTCGACGGCGAGGTTTTCGCCACCGACAACATCTGTTCCCACGGCCATGCACGGCTGAGCGACGGTTTTCTCGAAGGTCGCGAGATCGAGTGCCCACTGCATCAGGGGCGATTTGATGTTTGCTCCGGCCAGGCTCTGTGTGCACCCCTGACGGTGCGTATCGAGAACATGCGGGTGATGTTGAAACTCGACTGATGTGACTTAACTGCGCGTCATTCGGCTGGCGTCACAACAAATTTTAGGAAGCAAATATGACAACACACATGAACGACAACAATCGGTTTGACACATTGGGACGTCTGGAAGACCTGCCGCTGGCATACCGCGAGCGACTGACGCAGCGCAACTTGGTGCCTTTGTGGCCGAGCCTGCGCGGCGTATTGCCGCCCAATATTCCAACGCGTAAGACACAGACGACGCATTGGCCCTACAGCGATATCCGTGAGCTGTTGATTGAGGCCGGCACGTTGACGCCGATCGAGAAGGCCGAACGACGCGTGTTGGTCCTTGCCAATCCGGGCCATGGTCTGGACAAAATGCAGGCCAGCGCGGCCATGTACCTGGGCATGCAGTTGTTGCTGCCGGGGGAGCTGGCGCCGGCGCACCGCCATACGCCCAATGCCGTTCGCATGGTGGTGGAGGGCGAGGGTGCGTGGACCTTGGTGGGCGGAGAACAGTGTCCCATGCTTCGTGGTGATTTGATCCTTACGCCCACCGGTCTCTGGCATGAGCATGGGCATGATGGCAAAGATCCGGTGATCTGGCTGGATGTTCTGGATCTGCCGTTGATCTATTACACCGAGACTTCTTACCACCTGGAGGGTCCCAGCCAAAGTGCTACCGCCAGTCAAGGCTTCAAGGCTTATGCCCGAGGCGGCGTGGCCCCCACCAAGGTGTTCCAGCGCTCGGACAAGGCTTATCCCATGCTGCGCTACCCCTGGGCCGATGCCAAGGCCGCATTGCTGTCGCTGGCCGAGGAGCAATCTGGAGCCGACCCCGTACAGGTCACCTATATCAATCCTGAGACAGGCGCGGACGTAGAGAATATTTTGGGGTTTTATGCGTTGATGTTGCGTCCCGGCGAGACTTTACGGCTGCCTGCACGTTCTCCTGCTCAGGTGTTTCACCAGATCGAAGGCCAGACCGAAGTGGTAGTCGAGGCAACCCGTTTCAGCATGGTCGAAGCAGACACCTGCTGTGCACCCGGCTACACCGCGGTGACGCTAAAGAACCAGTCGACCACCACACCATGTTTCCTGTTTATGGCGGATGAGTCGCCACTACACCGCAAGCTTGGCGTTTACGAAAACAGGGGTTGAGTTCCTTCCAGCAACCCTGCCACCTTCCGGATAGATACCCCCTTTTACCCCTCCCACCATTGGGAAAAAGCATGAGCATGAGTCACTACTTGTTTACCCCTCCACCGACAATATCCGCGTCGATTCGAGGCCTGGACGCCCGCTTCCCCATCAACCGGTTGTTCTTCGTCGGCCGCAATTACCACGCACATGCGGTGGAGATGGGGCGTCCGGTGGACAAGTCGGTAGAACAGCCCTTTTACTTTACCAAAGCGCCACAGACCCTGACGGCTTCGGGCGCAACCGTGGCCTACCCAGCCAAGACCCAAAACTACCACTTTGAGATGGAGATGGTGGTGGCCATTGGTAAGGCAGGTTTTCGCGTCAGCGCCGAAGATGCCCACACGCTGATCTACGGCTACGCTGCCGGTCTGGACATGACTCGCAGGGATTTGCAACTGGTCGCTCGCGACAAAGGGCGCCCTTGGGACTTGGGCAAAGACGTGGAGCAATCGTCCGTCTGTTCGGAAATCGTTCCCATGAAAGGTCTAATCATTGAAAGTGGCGCCATCGCTCTGGAGGTCAATGGCCAGACCAAGCAGTCGTCCAATGTCGACAAGCTAATTTGGAATGTTCGAGAAATCATTGCTGACCTCTCCCTTTTCTACCACCTACAGCCAGGTGATCTGATTTACACCGGCACACCTGAGGGCGTTGGCCCGGTGGTGCCTGGCGACAAGATCACTGGTCGTATCGATGGTGTTGCTGAAGTGGCGCTAACGGTTGGTGCGCCCGAGTAAGTGGGCAGCATGAAGCTCTACAATTTTTTCGCAGCGGCACATCCCACCGACTGCGCATTGCCTTGAATCTTAAGGGGCTGAGCTACGATTACGTGGCAGTAGACCTGCGCAAGAGCGAGCACCGGGGCGCTGCCTTTAAAGGCCTGAATCCGCAGGGCCTGGTGCCGGCGCTAGTGGATGGCGTCCGGGTGCTCACGCAGTCCGTGGCTATCATCGAGTGGTTGGAGGAGCACTACCCAACGCCCACGCTACTGCCCACCGATGTGAACGACAGGGTGCGTGTTCGGGCTCTGGCGTGGATCGCTTTGTCGGAAGGGAGCGTTTGAGTAAGGATATGTCGATGAGTGATCAGGAAGAATATTATTTTGTTCAAACGTTACGACACTACCCAAAAATATCTGCTGGATGGAACCAGTACAACCGGGATAGTGTGACTCGGAAACGTGTTGCGCGAACGCTGGACTTGGCTCTCCCAGGTTCTGGTGAGCACCTGATGGCGATACGCTATTGGCGAGTATGGCGAGCCTAAAGATCGCATTTTTTTCTAAACCTGTTCAGTTGTAAACGCGTTCAAAAAATCCATACACATCCAACGAAATTCAGGATAGAGTAAGGCGCGGATGCTTACTTTTAGCGCGGCACCGTCTTTTGTATTTGAAAGAACATCTGTCCGAAAGTAAAATGTGCGAGCGTTCATTTAATGTTTCAAACGAGTATTAGATTCAAGGAATAGCATATGTCTGTAGTCGATATTCCGGAGACCAAGTTCGCGCTTTCTGGAGAACTGAGCATTGCTTACCAGGTTTTTGGAACCGGACCACGCGACTTGCTTTATGTTCCCGGAATCATCTCGCATGTTGATATGCAATGGGAGGAGGCACAGGCCGCCTCATTCCTCAAAGAGTTGGCTAAGCGGTTTCGGGTAATCATTTTTGACAAACGTGGGCAGGGCGCCTCCGACAGGATAGACGGCGCTACAACCCTAGAGGAGCGTATAGACGACTTGCGTGCGGTGATGTCTGCTGCTGGCTCCGAGAGCGCAACGGTGTTTGCTGTGTCTGAGGGCGGACCGGTCAGTATTTTATTTGCCTCCATTTACCCAGATAAAGTTGATCGCTTAATTCTCTTTGGCGCAATGGCGAAGTTTTGGGGAGATGACGAGTATCCCCATATGACGCATTCAAGGCACATGGCGAAAGCCATAGATCAGATGGTTGCTAACTGGGGAACGGGAGAATTCGTTAGGCGCGCCGCAGCGGTAGGTAGCGTGTCGCCAGCAGAGTTGCTAGTGTTTGCTCGGAGGGAGCGGATGGCATGCTCCCCGAGCG
>CALAPX010000006.1 GCA_937888355.1 uncultured Spartobacteria bacterium | reverse complement strand
GTCTGCCTCCGACCCACCGTGGGCTCTATGCAATATGGTATGAGCGCATGCCAGAGGTCATGACATTGCCATACATTACCGGTGGCCAAGTCATTGCGCAGTGGGGTGAACTTGAAACTGCCGAGGGCCAGTATGACTTCAGTCCGCTCACGGCAAAGATGCGAGTGTTGCATGAGCAAAACAAGCCGTTCACGGTGCAGGTCAACGGCAACATCAAGCCGGCGTGGCTCTTCAACCGTGTGCCTTTTCTACCGGAGTCTCTGGGGGTGCAGGTCCGCGACAAACGGGGGACGCTCATGTATTGGCATCCGGAGTTCGAGCGGGCGTATCTCAATTTCCTGCGGGCCTACGCAGCGTTTCTGAAGCAATCCCCCTACCGGGAGTCGTTGCTCGGGGTGAGGCAAAACTTCAACGCCATCGGCACGGAGCACCTGCAAGTCCCTCGCGAGAAGATTCCCCTTACGCAATGGAGCGTGCCTTCGGGTTCCTATTCTTGGGAAGCGTTTACGCCGGCGCTAGCCCGCGCCTACCAGACTCGTGTCCTGGAGACATTCGTCCAAGAGTTCTCGCCGCATACACGAGTGTTTGTGCGCAACAACATCAAGCCGGATTTGCGCGCGCAATTCGGGCAGGATTTTACAAGCGGGCGCTTGTGCTGGTTTCATACCAGCAGCGAAGTCGAACCGCGGAAGGGAGTCAGCGACCAATACCAGCGGTTCCTCGACGATTGCCGCACGGGCAAAACGCTGGCCTATGCCGAGCCGTGGGCCAGCGCCTGGGGCCACCACGGCGGCAAGACCGATACGCGCTGGTGCAGCCCCCCGCAATGGAACTACTGGCGCCTGCTCTGCGACCTTCATTGTGGCGTCTCCTTCATCGCGTGTTACGGCACCGACCTCGAAGTGGCCCTCAATGGCCGTTATCGCGGCGGTAATCTTTCCGCTGCCGAGGCCAAAGAGGCCACGACTTTCAAAGACGAGTTCGATGCGGCCTTTCAATTCGCCGCCAAATACGCCGGCTATCAAACCAGTCCAAAGTCAGCGCCCGGGGCGTGGGTCGCTTTCCGCGAGGGCGACACCCTCAAGGGCGACTACACCTTTCTTATGCAGCGCAAACCTGATCAGACCCGAGAGGTCAAGAACGCCGGCCCGGATGACCAAAGGTTTGGGGCCTGGGCCCGCTTGCTGCCGCGCGACGAGACGATGCGACTTGTATTGGACGACGCCTTCGCTGCCAGTCTCGCAACACAAGACGCCGAACTCCACATCACCCACCTCGATCAGGGCACCGGTTCGTTCGACATTCATGCCGCCGGCCAGACCTTCCACGCCCAATCCAACGATTCCGGTCGTTGGAAGACCATTGTGTATGAACTCTCCCGCCCGGATTTCGCGAAAGACGACTCCGGTGCGCACGTCCGCCTGAACGCGCACGGAAGCGACCTGACCCTGCACATGGTGGCAGTCGCCAGAAAATAATCTCGAACTCAGCCAACACCCTATAAAATGAACCCCCGCCTTGTTTTCCTGACCACACTGCTGCTCGCTCCATCAGGCGCGCTATGTGCTCCAGACGTTTCCAAGCCCGAGCCAAAACCCAACATCATCATCATTCTCGCCGACGACCTTGGGTCGGGCGACATGAGTTGTGCCGGGGCGACAACAATTCAAACACCTAATCTCGACCGCTTGGCCAGCGAGGGCGTCCGTTTTACGCAGGGCTACTCGCCATCAGCCACTTGCACTCCGTCTCGCTACTCGCTGCTGACCGGTGAATACGCTTGGCGGCAAAAAGCGAAGGTCAATACCATCCTTGATGGTGACGCTCCTCTCTGCATCGAGCCGGGTCGTCTCACGCTGCCAGAGTTGTTGCGCCAGGATGGGTACCACACCGCGGTGATCGGCAAATGGCATCTTGGCCTGGGCGACGGCAAGACGAAGCTCGATTTCAATGGCGAGTTAAAACCCGGCCCGCTGGAAATCGGTTTCGATTATGCCCACATCATCCCGGCCACCGTGGACCGCGTGCCGAGCGTGTGGGTTGAAGATCATAAAGTCCCAAACCTTGATCCTGCCGACCCGATCGTCGTCAGCTACATCAACAACGTCAGCGAGGAGCCAACTGGCTTGGAGCGACCAGACTTGCTTATACAGGGTGCGGACAAGCAGCACTCCGGCACGATCATCAACGGTATCAGCCGCATCGGCTATATGAAAGGCGGTCACACGGCGAGGTTCAAAGACGAGGAACTTGCCAGCACCGTTGTCGCCAAAACGGTGGAATACATCGAGCGCCACAAGGACGAACCCTTCTTTCTGAGTGTCGGCCTTTTCGAGCCGCATGTGC
The DNA here is from genome assembly GCA_937888355.1 of uncultured Spartobacteria bacterium. Classification (GTDB taxonomy): domain Bacteria; phylum Verrucomicrobiota; class Verrucomicrobiia; order Chthoniobacterales; family Terrimicrobiaceae; genus UBA967. Next base: position 4,346 of record CALAPX010000006.1, on the reverse strand, counting down.
CGCGCGTTGCTGAGCCGCCCTTTGCCGGCACGAGTCAGAGCGGCGTGCGTGGCGATGTCATCCATCAAGTTGACTGGCAGGTTGGCGAAATCATGAAAACACTCGATCGCCTTGATCTGGCCAAGAACACCATCATTATCTTCTCCAGCGACAATGGCCCGATTCTTTTCGATGGCTACTACGACCGTTCGGTGGAGGACTTGAATGGCCACCAACCCGCAGGCGGTTTACGCGGCTGGAAGTATCTCGTTTTCGAAGGTGGCTGTCGCGTCCCGTTCATCGTGCGCTGGCCGGGACAGATCAAACCGCGGGTCAGCGACCAAATGATCAATCTGGTGGATTGCTACGCCACTTTGGCGAACATCGTCGGCCAAGAATTTCCTGCCTCTGCCGCGCCAGATAGCTTGGATTTGTCCCCAGTGGTGCTGGGCAAAACGGACAAAAACCTCCGCGACCACACGGTCCTGCACGGCATCGGTGGGCTCGCACTTCGCAAGGGCGACTGGAAATACATCCCCGCCTCAGAAGGTGCGGGTGGCATAGGTAGCGGAGCCAACGCCGAAGACGAGCGCTTTGCGGCCGCAACGATCCCAGAACCTATGCTCTTCAATCTCGCTGCCGATCCGAACGAGGAGGAAAACATCATGGAAAAACATCCCGAGCAAGCGGCCGAATTGGCCGAGGAACTGGCAGCCATCAAGAACTCGCCAAAAGTGCCGACCCAACCCAAATCCTGAGCCTCCTTCCACTCCCGACAAACTATCAAGCAACTTATGAAACACACCAACACTCTGCTCGCTTCGTCCCTAAAAATACTTCGTTCACTCCGACTGCCTGAGTGCGGTGCTTTGCCTATCCTCCACGCCGCCCTGCTGCTCACGCCGTTAATGGCCACCGGCGCGGCCATGGAAACCAACCAGCCAGTTCAACAAGCAGAGCCAAGTGGCCCCGGGAAGGCGGCGCTTGAGGAGGCCGCGGAATATCAAAGCAAGGGATTCAATGTCTTGTTTATTGCCATCGACGATCTCAACGATTGGGTCGGCTGCTTCGGCGGCAACCCGCAGGTGATCACCCCCAACATGGATCGCTTGGCCGAGCAGCGGGCGATGATCATGAATAAAGCCTACGCGCCCTCCACAGTTTGCGGTCCCTCCCGATCGGCTCTGCTCAGCGGCAAGCGGGCATCTTCGACCGGAGTCTACGGGAATAGAGAAAATATGAGGCTTGCGCCCCTGACAAAGGATGTCACCACCCTGCCGCAATACTTCAGCCAGCACGGCTATCACACGCTCTCCACCGGTAAAATTTTTCATAAGCATCCGACGGAAGACGGTATGGATGAAGGTCAATGGGCGTTCGACGAATTCGCCGCACTCCCTGGAGGTGGAAAGGGCGGCATGCTCTGGGAGAAGAGTCCCTCGGCGGAGGACGGCAATGAAAAAGGCGAGGAATTTCGGTGGGGAGCCGTGAAGGCCCCGGTGGAAAAGACCAAGGATTACCTGGCCTGCAAATGGGCCGCCGATCAGCTCCAGCGGGATTTTGAAGGAAAGCCATTTTTCCTCGCCCTCGGACTCTCCAAACCCCATCTGCCCTGGGAGGTTCCGCAGCAGTTTTTTGACCTCTATCCGCTGGATAAGTTGAAATCTGTCGACATCGTACGCGACGACCTGAAAGACATCGTCGGGAAAAAAGGTGATCCGATTTTTCGTCCGGATCCGCGGTTTAAAGCCGCCGACAAGGCCAATCTCCATCTCGAGGCGCAGCAAGCCTATCTCGCCAATATCAGCTACGTCGATTACTGCCTCGGCGTGGTCTTTGACGCGCTGGCCAAGAGCAAGTATGCCGACAACACCATCATCATGCTCTGGGGAGACCACGGCTGGCATCTCAGTGAAAAGATGAAATACGGCAAGACCGATCTCTGGGAGGAATCGTGCCGCGTGCCGCTGCTGGTCAGCGTTCCCGGTATCACGAAACCCGACTTCAAATGCGAAGGCGTGGTCAACCTGCTCGATATGTATCCCACGCTCGTCGAGCTGTGCGGGCTGCCCCCCAATGCGGAAAACGAAGGCCGCAGCTTTGCCCCTCTGCTCAAGAATCCTTCCATGGAGTGGAATGTCCCGACCCTGACCACCTACCAATACAAGAACCACTCCCTCACCGATGGGCGCTATCGCTACACCTGGTATGGAGGCAAAGCCGACGGAGCCGAGGAGCTCTATGACCACTCCGTCGATCCGCTTGAGCACACAAACTTGGCCGCAAATCCCGAGTCCCAAGAGATCATCGCCCTCTTCAAAAAGTATCTGCCCACCCACGATGAACCAAATGCTCCCCGTAACAAACTTTCCGGAGCCGACAAAAAGAAAATGTCCAAGAACAAGGGCAAGAAAAAGAAAGTCGATGATGATGAGTAGCCTCACTCCGCAGGGCATCAACCGGTTTTGCCTTTATCCCTGCTGAAGAATATTATGAAAAAAGAAGTATTTATATGTTTAGGCCTGCTGGCCCTTTCGGTGGCCGGAGTGGAAGCGGAGACCAAACCGGGCTTGGGTATATCCAGTTGGGCGGGATGGAAACCGGGCGACATATCTCGGGCCGACTGTCCGGAACTGCGCAGTGTGCCGCTCATTCTCAAGTGGGATGATCTGGAACCGGCACCGGGAAAATACACCTTCGAGGATGCCATCGGCAAAAAGCTCGAGGCCGCGCGTGCGGATGACCTCTATGTCACGCTGATGATCTGGGTGGGGCCGGAGGCGCCTGAGTGGATCTACTCCAAAGGGGTGCCGGTGGTCACCACCGACAGGTCTGTCAATGCTTTGGGCCGGAAAACCAATAAACAAAGCAAATATCCCTATTATCTCCACCCCGAATACAAAAAGGCATTTTTCGGGCTCATTGACGCTTTCGGGAGTTACATCAACCAGTTGCCTCCCGCCCTGCGCGAGCGCATTGTCATGGTCCAATGTGCCGAAGGCTCCACGGGTGATGGGCAGCCCTACAAAGGAAAGCCGATCGACAAAAAGCAGGATATATCGGATGAGGACTGGAACGATTTTCGTCTCGAAGCGTGGGCTCGCTACCAAAAAGCGATGCCTGGCATGCCCATCCTGGTCAATGCCGATGCCAATGGCAGCGAGGAATCCCAGTGGCTTCTCGATAACATGGAGGTCATTGCCTTAAAGCAGGGGATGTTCAGTCATGGCTACTTGGTCAGTGATAATGACCAGCGCCTGGCTAGGCACGCTGACCTTGAATCCGAAGCAAATAAACGCGGCAAATTGGTTCTTATGCGCGGGGAAATGGATGGCGAGTTGTTTGAAATGGGCTGGTCGAACCGAAATATTCCACAAGCCCTCTATTGGTCGGGCCTCTTTGCCTCCCACGGCCGGTTGGATATTTGGAATGTTCCCACCAAGGCACTGAAGGACAAAGCCAATTGGCCGGCCTGCGCGTTCTTTAACAAGTATGCCGGCCAGAGGAACGCCTCGACCGCACCCGCGGCCTTCTGCGCTTTGCGCGACGGGCTTGACGCCTCAGACTTCAAGCGGTTTCCCGCCGCGGAATTCGGCGGCCGGCCGGAGAACAAAAAAGATACCGAACGTTATCTCAAGATTGCCCAAGCCTATGCCGCCTACGGCGCACGCATGGAAGATCCGCAAAAGGCGACTGGCGGCGGCATGATCAACCGCAAGGCCACAGGCCCCAACGATGTGGGCTGGGGCACCGTGCCGGGGAACTACTCCCGCTTCCTGACCCAGATCGACCCGGGCTCCGGTGATGTCGGACGGTGGAACATCGACGAAACCATCTATGGCCGATTTGGTCGCGCCTTTGAGCATGAGTCCGGCAAGACGCAAATGCGCTTCCAGCTTGATCCGGCATTTCATTCCAAGATGGCGAAGGTGACTGTCACTTACCTTGATCAGGGCACAGGAGCATGGTCGCTTGGGGTTCCGGGCCAGGACGGGGCACGCATGCAGAACAACAACAGCGGCGAGTGGAAAACCAAGACGGTCATTTTGCCGGAAGTTTCCGAAATCGTGCTGAACTATGAATCAGGAGATGACACCATCTTCCACCTCATTGAGGTCGAAAAAACATTATGAAACTCATCGCAATATTTGCCCTCCTTTTCGGTTTCAGCATTGCTGCACCAGCATCGCCCGCCCCGGTTGCTGATGAGCCACCTGCAAAACCCAACATTGTTTTCATCTTCGTCGATGACGCGGGAATCGGGGATTTTTCGGCTTATGGCTGCAAGTATGGTGTCACTCCCAATATTGACCGGATGGCTGCGGAGGGCATGAAGTTCACCCATGCCTACAGTGGGAGCGCCGTCT
>CALAPX010000005.1 GCA_937888355.1 uncultured Spartobacteria bacterium | reverse complement strand
TTGCAACTCAGGAAGCATCCCGCCAATTTCAAATTGCCATGATGAAATATACTGCATCCTTTGTCTTTTGCCGTCCGGGCATTGCTCTCCTCGGTTTTCTTGCTCTGGCCTTAGCCGGAAATACTTGGACAGCCAATGCGGTCGGGCCCTACGCGCTGCCGCCGCTTCCGTACGCGTATGATGCCCTTGAGCCGCATATTGATGCCGAAACAATGCGAATCCACCACACGAAGCACCACCAGGCCTATGTAACGAACGCCAACAAGTTGCTCGCCGACCAACCGGAGCTTGCAAAGATGTCCCCCGAGGAATTGTTGAAGAACCTCGACAAGGCTCCAGAGCCAATTCGTGCAGGACTGCTCAACAATGTAGGCGGGCACCTGAACCACACCGAATTCTGGTTGATGATGTCACCTGAAGGAGGCGGGAAGCCAACGGGCTCTATTGCCAAAGCTATCGATAAGGCGTTTGGCTCTTTTGAGGAGTTCAAAAAACAATTCACAGAAGCCGCATTGAAGCGCTTCGGGAGTGGATGGGCATGGCTTGTTGCCAAAGATGGAAAGCTCGCGATCATTTCCACCCCTAATCAGAATCCCCCGCTTCTTGATGGCCAGACTGCCCTACTCGGACTCGATGTGTGGGAGCACGCCTATTATCTTAAGTACCAGAACCGCCGTGGCGACTATGCAGGTTCTTGGTGGAACGTCGTGAATTGGCCGGATGTCGCTCTGCGCTATTCACGGGCCATGGGGGAATGAAGTGACCTGTGCAGGGGCCATAGTGGATGAGTCGATCGGCGCGGGCTCACCAGTTGACACGCCGCTCCGGCGTGTTGTTTCAAAATTCCGCGCCGACCGCTTGGCGATGGGATCGCTTGCGGTAATCCTTTGTTTCTTTGTTTTGGCGGTTGCGGCGGCTGTCTGTCTGTTGCTTGGCTTGCCGATGCCGATGGATCCGAACGCAACCGATCTCGAAGCCAAACTACGGCCGCCTGATGCAGTGCATTTGCTGGGAACCGACAACCTTGGGAGGGATGTCCTCTCCAGGATGGTTGCGGGATCCACGATTTCTCTAACTGTGGGTTTTGTGGCCATGGCAGTGGCTCTTGGAATCGGAATCGTGGTTGGGGCGATCAGTGGGTATTTCGGCGGCTGGGTCGATAATGTCCTCATGCGCGTGGTCGATGCCTTGCTTTGCTTTCCGTCGTTTTTTTTGATCCTGAGCGCGATTGCCATTCTTGGTCCGAATATCTGGATTATTATCGCAGTGATCGGTTTAGTCAGTTGGACCGGCACGGCCCGCCTGGTCCGCGCCGAGTTTCTTACGCTTCGTGAGACAGAGTATGTGCGCGCCGCACGTTCGATGGGGCAAAGCGGATTCAGGATTGTTTTTCGGCATATCCTGCCAAATGCCGCGCCGCCGATTTTTGTGACGGCGATCGTTAGTATCCCCGATGCCATCCTTGTCGAGTCGGGATTGAGCTTTCTGAGTTTTGGTGTGCCTCCACCGCAGGCCACGTGGGGCAACATTATCGCCGATGGCAAAACCTACATCCTCGACGCATGGTGGTTGATTGTTTTTCCCGGCTTGGCCATTTTTACTGCATCGTTGGCTTTTTATATCGTGGGTGACGCCCTGAGACGCGCCTCCGACTCCCGCTCCTGACCATGTCCCAACCACTTCTCCAAGTTGAAAACCTGTCAATTCGCTTTCGCACGGAAGGCGGGCTGATTGATGCGGTACGTGGGGTCAATCTCTCCCTCGAGGAAGGAGGTTCCCTCGCAATCGTTGGAGAAAGTGGAAGTGGTAAAAGTGTCACCGCGCTTTCGTTCGCACGTCTTCTTCCAATGCCGCCTGCCGAATACGCCGGTGGGAGGGTTTTATTCGGTGGGAGGGATGTCTCTGCGATGAGTGAGAAGGAACTCCGGGCGATCCGTGGTGGCGGGATCGGCTATGTGTTCCAAGAACCGGCAACTTCCTTGAATCCAGTTTATACGATCCGTAGTCAAATTTCCGAAGGGATCAGGTTGCATCGGCCCGAGGTGTCTGCCGTAGATGCCGAGGTCGAGAAATGGCTCGATGCCGTTGGGATCGTTGACCCCGGAAAGCGGATGCACGACTACCCCCACCAACTCAGTGGAGGCATGCAACAGCGTGCCATGATCGCCATGGCGCTGGCCTGCCGCCCCCGCCTTCTTGTCGCTGATGAGCCCACCACGGCACTCGATGTTACGATCCAAGCACAGATTCTCTCCGAGTTGAGGCGATTGCGCGCGGAGTTTGGGATGTCCTTGGTTTTGATCACGCACAATTTCGGTATCATCCAAGGTCTGTGTGACCGAGTTGCGGTAATGTTTCGGGGTAAGATCGTCGAGGCCGGTGACACCGCCGAAGTGTTGGGAAATCCGCAGCACCCGTACACAAGGGCATTGATTTCCTGTGTGCCGCGTCTTGGATCGCGGCAGAAACGCCTAACGACAATTGATTACAACTGGGAATCCGAAAAAATATGATAGTTGAACGAGTGAAATATATTATCTGGGCAAAGGAAACGCCCCGAGCAGTAGCCTTTTATCGCGACCATTTTGGCGGGCGAGTGATTCGTGAAAACGATCATATTGCCGAGTTGGAGATTTCCGGGACAACCTTGGCAATTCATAGCGGCGGGGAGGATGATTCCACGTGGACCGGGTTGGCATTTCAAGTCGCGGATGTTGTAGTCGCAGCCCAAGAGGTCGTTGCAGCCGGGGGCTCGCTCAGTCACGAACCGACATCCGATGAGCCCGGGGAGCCCCCACATTTGGCCATGTGTGCCGATCCAGAGGGAAATCGGATCATGCTCACGCGCAAACGTGCCTAAAAGTTTTTGGAATCAACAATGTTTTTTGGGCAGAGTTTCCACTTGTTTCCGGCATTTGTGGGTGTAGTGGTTTTCGCATGATTCCTCTTTTGATCGCCGGGGGCGCCGTGCTCACTACGCTTGTTCAACCGCAGTTGCCTGAATTAATGAATCATACTCTTTCCGGCAGTGAGGTGAAGGCATCCAATGTGGTGTGCCGGAATAGGTGGGGAACCCCCATGTTGCCTTCAGGTCAAGGATCTTACAGCTTGATCGCTTCCCCGGATGAGGCCTTGATTGCCCAAAGTCTCATTCAACCCCCGAATAATCCAAAGGGATTTAATTTTCCAGTATATCGCCCTGGAGCCAAGGGGTCTCCTTCGGTAGAGCAGACCAAGTCGGCAGTGATCACCGAGTGATTTTTCTTTTTGCTTGAGCACGGGTCTTCCCAAGGGAGCTTGGTATGTGCACTGGTTCTCGCTCTTCAACGCGATTTCCTTCCAGATCGTGCTTGGCCCACCGGTGATTCTTTATGCCAAAAGTCTTGGCGCAAGTTCCACTGTGATCGGTGTCATGGCATCCTTTGTGCCATTGGTCATGGTCTTGCAGTTGCCAGCCGCCAGATTGCTTCATGTGTACGGGTACAAGAAATTCATGAAGGCGGGGTGGGGGCTAAGGTCGATTTTTTTGTTCATGGTTGCAGCGATTCCTCTCCTGATCTTTCTCGATAATATGTCGAAATTGATTCTTCTGGCGGGCGCCTTGTTTGTTTTCAATGTGCTGCGGGGCATTGCCACTGCTGCTTGGATGCCATGGTTGGCGTCGATTATTCCGGACTCTGAGCAGGCCGAGTTCTTTTCCAGGGACCACATGTTCTTGTTTGGTGGTTCATTGGTGTCCCTTGTAGCTTCCGCCGCGGTGGTTTCCGGAAATCCCGGAAGTCTGGAGTTTTCGATGGTTTTTTTCCTGAGCGCCATGACCGGAGTGGCCTCGATTTGGTTCATCACAAAAATACCAGAACCTCCTCCCGGAGATGCTCACGACTCATCGACTCACGGAGTTCCTTGGAGACAAATGCTGCGCTACCCACCATTTTTTGGGGCACTTAT
>CALAPX010000004.1 GCA_937888355.1 uncultured Spartobacteria bacterium | reverse complement strand
CTGGTGGGATACAATTTTACAGGATTCAGTAGATCTGCCATGGTGGCAATATTGCGAATATCCTCCTGCAGAAGGTCTGGGGCAATTTTGACGAGAAGAGGCTTAGAGCTGTCAATTGCTTTCAGGGTACGAATTATTTCCGCAAGAGCTGTGGCATCCTGTAAAGCTCGCAGGCCTGGGGTGTTTGGAGAACTGACATTAATGACGAAGTAATCACCATAGGGAAGAAGGAGGCGATAACTCGTTGCGTAGTCGGATGCGGCTTGTTCGTTGGGAGTCAGTTTTGATTTCCCGATATTGATTCCGACCGGAATGCGTGGCCATTTCCCTCGACGCTTGAGCTTGCGCAGGCGAGCCTCCACAGCGCTGGCGCCGTCATTGTTGAACCCCATGCGGTTAATGATCGCTTGGCGTTCAATAAAACGGAAACTTCTGGGTTTCGGGTTGCCGGGTTGGGGGAGTGCGGTAATGGTGCCCGCTTCGACGAAGCCGAACCCCATCGATTCCCAAGCACGGAGGGCGTTTGCATTTTTATCCATGCCAGCGGCAAGCCCCACGGGGTTTGGGAATTTGAGGCCGAAAAGGTTCACAGGCTCTGCGGGTTGTGGTCCGAATGTCGCGCGTAGGATGGCGCGCGGGGTAAGGCGCAGGCCAAGAATGGCGAGATTGTGGGCAGCCTCGGCGGGAAGGCTGAATAGAAGCGGACGCAGAAGCGAAAGGTAGAGATCCATCAAGGAAGGAATTCGGAAAGGGTAGGTTAAGCAAGCCCGTGGCGAGCGTGCCACTCTTGGTAGGCGAATGGCGAGATTTCCGAGGGCTTGATCTCGCTGCGTCCGCCCCAGAAGACATTTGTGTAAGAGACTGGAATGCCTGCTTCGATGAGGTGATTGTCGATTGCCGCCTTGAATTGCATGACACGATCTTTATCCGTGCCATGTGACACAGCCATGATGTTCACATTATTGAACTCCGGTCCCCCTTCGCGCCAGTAGCAGTGGGTGAGGCACTCGTGGCGCCCGATTTGTGCTCCTGCTTCCTCCTCGCGTCCGGGAGGTACGGCCCAGTGAAAGAGGGCATTGAAACGCGTAACACGGACGCCGGTTTGTGAGGGTTTCACATGCTCAAGGAATGTTGAAAAACGACCAAGCAACTTCCGCTCACGGAGAGATTCTGCAACGGCAAAAAACTCTTCCAAGCTCACCTCTGCCTCCTCAGCGCGCGCGTTCCAAGCGGGTTCGCGGATTTCATCAGGGGAGAATTCTTTTTTTAGAGCAACAAGGATGCGCCATTCATGGTCGGTAAGCTGGACGACGCCTGTCTTAAGCATGCGGGCCATCTCCTCAGAGAGATCCCCTGGCTCAAGGGTCTTGCGTCGGACATGGCCGACTCCAAGGGCGAAAATGCCTTTGGCTGGCATGAGTCTGTAGGCTTCGGCACCGGTGCGTTTGATAAGCAATTCGCAGTGCGCGTCGAGTGATTGCCCAGCTGGAACCTTCAGTGTTGTCCAGAGCTTGTAGGCTTCACCAGGAATCTTGGCATCCGTTGAGCGAATCACCACATGACCTGAGAATGGGTCCTGCCTGAACATGAAATCGAATGCGGCATCAAGTTTCTCAGCTGGAACTTTCCAGGCCACCAAAGCGCCCTCTGCGAGGTTTGTTGCCAAGAGCGTCTGTCTTACTCGGCGGATTGTTCCCGCCTCAAGCATTGCCCGGATGCGCTCCAATACAATCGGAAGCTCGACTCCACTCAAGCGAGAGATTTCCTGAAATGGCTCACGGGAAAATCCAGAAATCTTGTCTTCTGAAACGGCAAGGATACGCGCGTTGACGGGGTCGTTGTGCTCGGTCTGAATCATAAAATGAGGTTGATTTTACTTATTGAACTCCGCCCTGCAAGACGGCAGGCGCCGAGACTCAAAATCCTGCGACTTTTCTTTGAACGTAATGCAGGCACGGGATGTCAAATCAATGACGCATATGAGGTGTGAACCCGCCTATGCGAGCGGTCGATATTCAATTTATACCCTTGCAACAAAAATACACCCATGGCACTCGACGACAACGATACTGGATTTCGGCTCTACCTTCGCCAGATTGCGGAATACCCGCTTCTGACTGTGAAGGATGAGATCAAACTTGCGCGCAGAATTAAACGTGGAGACGAGGAGGCGCGCACAATCATGGTGCGGTCAAACCTGCGACTCGTGGTGAAAATAGCCCGCGATTATAGCAATTATGGCTTGCCGCTCCTGGATCTCATTTCTGAAGGCAATATCGGCCTGATGAAAGCCGTTGAGCGTTTCGATCCGAAAAAAGGAGGCAAGCTCAGTACATATGCTGCTTGGTGGATCAAGCAATCGATCAAGCGTGCATTGGCAAACCAAAGCAAGACGATCCGTTTGCCGGTGCATCTGGTTGATAAAATCACCAAGTTACGGCGTGTCTCTACCCAGATGACGGAGGAACTTGGCAGAGAGCCCACCGATGAGGAACTTGCCGAGGAGGTCGGTATGGCTGTGGCAAAGGTGTCAGCACTCAAGAGCGCCGCGATTCGACCCACCTCCCTCGATCAACCGCTCGGAGACGATGATACCACCTCCCTTGGAGATATCATCGGCGATGAGGAGGCTATGGATCCCTATGAATTGCTTCGTGACAAGGATCTCCGTGACGAGGTTGGGGACTTGCTTGATGTCCTTGATGAAAGAGAACGAAAAATCATCAATAGCCGCTTTGGGCTCGATGGCCACAAGACCAAAACTCTTGAGGAGGTTGGAGAAAAATTTGGGGTGACCCGCGAGAGGATCCGTCAGTTGCAGAACATCGCTCTGAGGAAACTCCGCCGCGCCCTTGGAAAGAAAGAACGATCGAAGGCAGAAACCGTCATTTAAATTTGGTTTGGGTAGGGTGGAAACCGGATGTGCAGCGTTGAGTTGCCATCCGGTTTCTTTTTTACGGATAAAACTCACCATTTTATGTTTCCGGAGACATTGCGAATTGTAACGAGATTGTTGCAGGAAATGATTTTGGTTTTACTGAGGGACCAATCAGAAGAAAGCCCGTCGATGCGCAATCAATTCGCGCAGACAAATAACATAACTTCACATGAAAATAAAAAAATTCACCGGCATGCTCTGCGCCTCCGCGATTTTAGGCGTTACAATGAATGCCTCGGCTGGCACACAAACATCTCTAGATACCGATGCGAAAGCATCTCCAATCATTGAGAACTCGGGGTTCACGTTGAATGATGCATTCGATAAACTTTGGTCGATCCCTGTTCTTTATAAGAATAAAGAAAACCCCTTTATCCAAGAAGCGGCGTTCACTGGAAGGTATCAAGGACAGGTCTTTGGGTTGAATTCCAACTACGGATCTTACAGAAACAAATCAAGAGACAGCGTTGATCGCCGCCAGCGGTTTGGTGGGAAAATCAAGTTTTTGAACGATTTTGAGGCTTACGTTGATTTCAATCTGAATTTTGCTGGCACGGATACCGATCGCTTAGTTCAGAATTACGATGGCTTCGGGTTGAAATGGAAACCAGACGATGCCTTCAATCTCGAGGTTGGATTAACCAAAGTGCCAATCACAAACGAATGGCGCACATCTTCGAAGCAAATCATTACCATTGAGCGTTCTGATTTTATCAATAGCGCTATTCCTGACAAATTAGGTGGTATTGTTGCCAATGGTAAAATCTCTGATGGATTGACCAAAGATGGCAAGTTCACTTACGGCGCCGGAATTTTCACTGCTACCCGTAGCGAAGATTGGTCTTACCCAACATTTGATGGCGGCTCAGTTGTTTATGCTGGAGTTGGTTATGAACTCAACAAAAATCATTCACTCCGTTATGATAATGCATTTCTTGCTGGAAACACTGATGTGCCAACCAATGAAACTAAGCCGTATTCATACACATCGGCATTGAGTTATTCGGGTAAGTTTCTGGATAAAAAACTCTCGCTTCAATCTGATTTGGTAATGGCTATTGGAGAAGATGATCAAGCCGATCTTTACGGCTTTAT
>CALAPX010000003.1 GCA_937888355.1 uncultured Spartobacteria bacterium | reverse complement strand
GGTGCATACATCGGCGGCACCAACGGTGAATCGCAGGGCGTCATCCCGTTCCTCAAGCTGCACAACGACCAGCTCGTCGCCGTCAACCAGGGCGGCAAGCGCAAGGGCTCCGGCTGCGCCTACCTCGAGTCCTGGCACAACGACATTTTGGAGTTCCTCGAGCTGCGCAAGAACACCGGCGACGACCGCCGCCGCACGCACGACATGAACACCGCCAACTGGATTCCCGATTTGTTCATGAAGCGCATGGAGGCCCGCCAGAGCTGGACTCTGTTCCGCGCCAACGAAACCAAGGACCTGCACGAGCTCTACGGCAAAAAGTTCGAGGAAGCCTACCTGCGCTACGAACAACTGGCAGAGGAGGGGAAGATTCACGGTCAGAAGATTGAAGCCCTCGATCTCTGGAAACGCATGCTCTCGATGCTCTTTGAGACCGGCCACCCTTGGATCACCTTCAAGGATCCCTGCAACGTCCGCTCCCCGCAGGATCACGTCGGCGTCATTCACTCATCCAATCTCTGCACCGAGATCACGCTCAACACCTCCAATGAGGAGACTGCCGTCTGCAATCTCGGCTCTGTTGTCCTCGATGCTCATCTTCTGCCCGACGGTTCGCTCGATCACAAGAAGCTCCGCGAGACCATTCAGACCGCGGTGCGTGCGCTCGACAACGTCATCGACATCAATTTCTACCCGACCGCCGCCGCCAAGGTTTCCAACAGCCGGCACCGGCCGATCGGCCTGGGCGTCATGGGTCTGGCGCACTCCCTTTACGCCAAGGGCATCGCCTTTGCGTCCGAGGAAGCCGTTGAGTTCAACGACGAGGCCATGGAAGCCATCGCCTACTACGCCTATGAGGCCTCTTCCGACCTCGCCGCCGAGCGCGGCACCTATTCGACCTACAAGGGTTCCAAGTGGGACCGTGGTCTTCTGCCGCAGGACACCCTCGACCTGCTCGAGAACGAACGCGGCCAACCCATCGAGGTCAAACGCGGCGGCCGCATGGACTGGACTCCCGTCCGCGAGAAGATTGCGAAGCAAGGGATGCGCAACAGCAACGTGCTCGCCATCGCGCCGACGGCCACGATCTCCAACATCACCGGCACCTCGCCCTGTATCGAGCCGACCTACAAGAACCTCTTCGTCAAATCCAACCTCTCCGGTGAGTTCATCGTGCTGAATCCCTTCCTCGTAAAGGATCTCAAGTCCCGCGGCCTCTGGAACCGCGAAATGATCGACAACCTCAAGTATTTCGACGGCGACCTGAAGGACATCGCCAGCATCCCGGCCGACCTCAAGACCAAGTATCTGACCGCCTTCGATATCGACCACAAGTGGGTGATCGATGCCGCTGCCCGCCGTCAGAAGTGGATCGACCAGTCGCAGTCGGTGAACCTCTGGATCAAGACCCCGGACATCAAGACCCTTAGCCACATGTATCGTCATGCCTGGCACACCGGGCTCAAGACCACCTACTACCTCCGCTCGCTCGGTGCTTCCAACATCGAGAAGGCCACGGTTGGGGTGAAGAAGGAGATGCGCGGCGCAGTGGGCGAGGGCGCCTCAGGCGGCCAGAACTCCGGCGATGCCGGTGGCACGCATTCACCTGTGGCTATGGCCGACTCAGCCAAGAAGACTTACTCGGAATCTGAAAAACGCGCCTGCTCAATCGAAGCCATGCGCAACGGCGAAGAGTGCGAGGCCTGCCAGTAGTTCAGTCCCAGAATTCAGACTCACTGTTAAAAGGCGGCCCTAAACAGCCGCCTTTTCTATTTTAATAAATAATAGATTAATGTTTTCTGGTTGGCGACAAACAATACCTCCTTCAATCGATGGGATTCGAGAGTATAGCCTTCCGCTTCAGACCCGCAAAGCGGCCGGGCCGATCTGGGTTTTTCCGCCCTTCAGATAGCTGCTCCCGTATTACCTCCCGCGGGAATCGCTGTTAAAGCCGCCTCCATGCCGCAGGTAAGTGGTGCAGTTGATGCGCATGTCGGGTAAAATCGTATAGTGCCGCCGACAGAATGCCAGCCTGTACGCACAAGGGCAGACCCTTGGCCATATCGAAGCCTTCGACTGAAACCGTTGCTTGTGCTGGGCGCAGAAAAATGATCAATTCATCTGCTGCGGTGCAACCAAATGTTAAAGCTTATCTAAAAGGGGTCAGGCCGTTATTTGCTATTTTTTACATTGAGATTGCCGACAGAAATCCACAACATTGACCGCGATGGCGCGGAAGCTGAGAATTCAATACAAAGGGGCGATTTATCACGTGATAAACCGGGGGAACTATCGCCGGGACGTCTTCGAAAGCGTGGCTGCAGCCCAGGCTTTTGAGGCTGCTTTGATCGAAGCCTGCGAGATCTATGGATGGCGCCTGCATGCGCATGTGGTGATGCGTAATCACTACCACCTCGCGTTGGAAACACCCCGCGCAAATCTGGTTGATGGCATGCATTGGTTGCAGAGCACCTTTGCCACCCGTTTCAATCGATTGCATCAGGAACGGGGGCATTTGTTTCAAGGCCGCTATCAGGCGATATTGATCGAAGATGCGGCGGCGTTGGCCCGAGTGGTGGATTACATCCACCTTAATCCCGTTCGCGCCCGCGTGGTGTCGACTGAGCACCTCGGGGGTTTCCGCTGGAGCAGCTTGTCGCGGTTTGTGCGGGGCCCGCGGCCAAAGATATTTGTGGCGCAGGATTGGCTGGCCTCAAAAGGCTGGGACGATTCGGCCACGGGCATGGCTGCTTACCTGACCTACTTGGTGAGCTTGGCCGACGACGAAGAGGAGCAAAAGAGCTTGGGTTTTGAAGGTTTGTCAAAGGGTTGGGCGATTGGCACTGAAGGTTGGCGCCGCGCCATCGCAAAAGACCATGCGCACTTGGCTCTGAATCCAGGGCTGGATGCCAAGGAACTCAACAGTCTCAAATCAACCCGTTGGTCACAGGTTTTGGAAGATGAACTGACGCGGATCGGGAAAACTGCGGAGAACTTGAGTGAAGAAAAATTTGGCGCGTCGTGGAAAATAGATATGGCAATACGACTGCGGAACGAAGGAGCATCTTATACTTGGATTGCGAAAGGGCTAAATATGGGGAAGCCCAGTTCAGTGCGGGCCTATCTGTGTCTGACGAATGCAGCAATCTAATGCGCAGACTGAAGCTCCGCAATATCTAGGGTATCTTCCTGCTGAGCTAACGGCAATTTATGGGCTTGCTCTCATGCAATGCATTGATGCTTAATATTTTTATTGAACGCTAACTGATAAGTTAAGTCTTTCTTAATTGTTAGTTTCAAAATCAACCAAAAAAATACCCCCCATATGCAATACATAGATATGATCATTGGCTTCCTCAAAAAAGTAACTGAACTCGGTGTCGCTCTGCTAGCGTTAACAGTTGTTCTGCAAGTCGTGTTTGGCAGTCCTGTGCCTTTCATCAATGTGGATGTTATCGGTAATCTTACCGGTATAGTTGCTACCCTCGGATCAAGCGGTCTAGTCGGATTGATCGCTGCCGCTGTGCTGTTCTCTGTGCTAAAAAAGAACTAGCTCAAAAGAAGGTTTCTGCTTTCGGGTCGTTGGTGTTTTCACCAACGACCCTTTTTTATGTCCTTATGGAAAGACCATGGCACACAATTAAACCGCCGATATCCCAACTCTCTTAATACGGGAATTTGGTAGATTACGGTTGGGCCCATAAATTGGATCCCTGGCTGCACATGGTGTTATCGACTATATTGGTGACTCGCCTTCGGACTCAGGATCGCCCTAATTCAAAGTGTGAGTTCAACACCCTCAGATTCCACCGTGATTACTTCAACTTCCTCCTGTCCATGCGGCAGTGGTCGAAATTACGGTCAATGCTGTGAACCCATCATTGCCGGCACCACACCTGCGCCTGATGCCGAGGCACTGATGCGCTCGCGCTATACGGCCCACGTGGTGAACGATACCGTATATTTGGATCGCACCTATCTGCCGACTTCGAAGCAAACCAGCACGGAAAAACATGCTCCGGCTGCAACCAA
>CALAPX010000002.1 GCA_937888355.1 uncultured Spartobacteria bacterium | reverse complement strand
AACGCCTCCAGCGCGGCGAGCTTTTGTTCGTAGAGGCGGGCGAGGTGGTGGGTTTCAGGTTCGTTCACGAATCGCCTCCACTGCCGAGTTGCAATTCGAGAGATTGGCGGACTAACCCCAGCACATATGGCAATTCGTCCAGATGTGAGAACCCGACTTCAACGTCACCGTTCCCCCAGCGGCCAATGCCCATTACGTCTTTGCAAAGTCTCTTCGGATCATGCACCTCGGAGAAACGCATGTTGAGTGCGAGCCTCAGACGCTTGGCTTGAGGCACCACATCCACGAAATTCGTTTCCGCTTTGAAAGCTACATAGAGTTTTAAAAACTCCTCACTCACGCACGGATCAAGTGCCAGAACCGATTTGCGGAAGGCATCGAACAGCGCACCCGTGATTACGTTGAGCAAGTGCGGGTGATCTTCGATGGTGTAGCCGCCCACAACTGCTGCGGATTTCGGTCGGTAAACCTCGAGCACATCTGCCGCCAGTTTCGGAGCGGCCCACACATTCACCGCGAAAGTCGCCAGCTTGTTCGCGCGGTTCTTGATGGCCGCTTCGTCCCACTTTTCCAGCGCACCAAGCCCTTGGTTTAGTTTGAGCGGGCTTTGTTTCAGCCCCTTTTCCGCCGCGCCGGGCATGTCGCGCTTCTCAATAAAAGTGCGGTCGCTGAAGTCACTGTTGTAAGCCGTGAGCGTGAGGTTGCCGAGCGTGTGCAACCATGTTTGCTGAATGCGCTGCCAATCGTCGCCGAGAGCTTCGCGCCACTTCTGCGAAAGGTTCTCATTCTGCGGCAGGATGTGTTCGATGGTGTATTCATCCACCGCCACCCGCTCTCTGCGTTCGTGATTTTCTAAGCGGCGCAGCCAGTAACTGCGACTACGAAAGTTGTAGAGATCGCGTGTGTGTAGGTCGCGGTGAAACTCGTCGTCGCTGGGGAAGCGACGGTAAGACGGCAACACCAGAAACTGCGCCTGCACGCTCTCGAAATAGCGATCTTTCTTCAGCCCCTTGGTAAAGGTCGCGAAGGTCTTGTTCATCGAGTTGGTCGGGATTGCGCACACTGCGCGACGGAAGACATACGCCTCGAGCAACCGCACGCTCTCGAGCAGTTCCGACTTTGAAAGTAGTTCCGATTTGTAATCCCGATAAAGCTCCAGCAGGAACGGATAGGCCACATCCACTTTCAGTTCACGCAGGTCTTGGAAGGCCAGCTTGAGATCAGCATCCGTCTCGCCGCCCAGCGCGATCGCGCAAAAATGGCGGGAGTAATCGCGGATTTCTCGGACGAGGCTTTCGATATGGCTCTTGTCGTCGGCAAAATCGGTTCGCGTGTTTCGCGCATGGGCTTTGAAGGCGTCATAGACCGCGCTGATATTGGGAATCTCGCCCGACAGCACGGTGAGGTAATGCCGCATGAAGCTGTCGAAGTGCGTGCCATAGGCTTCCTGCCCAAAGTCAATTTCCATTGGTCGCCAAAACTGCTCATACAGTTTCGTTTGCAGCACTGGCTCCAATCCCATCAATATGAAATTGCGAATAAGGTCGGCCTGGCTAAGTTCCTTGCCCGTCGAGTTCATGCTCTCGAAGATGAGCTGTGGGTTGTCTTGGTCGCGGGTCAGCGCGATGTCCACCACCACCAGCTTCGCCAACCCCTTGCAGAGCACAGCGAGATCCACTTTCTCCGACTTGATCCAGTTCTCAAAGAGATCGAAATTACCCTTTACGCGCAGCGACGGTTGCTGCGGTTGCTCGCCGCTATCCACGATGGCGTTGAGCGAGGCCTTGTCTGTTTGCGAGAGCTGCAATTTGAAGTGTCGCTCGCCCGTCTCTTCCGAGTTCACCAAAAAGTAGTTCTTGATCTTGCGCTGTGAAAAACCATCGAAGGGTTCGGATTCGCCCACCGCTTTGGCGAGAGCAGCCAGCAACAGCGAGACCGAGGTGAGTCGTTGCTGACCGTCGATGACCAAAAGCGGCGCTTGGTGCGTGACTTGAGAGAGGCCGCTTTCGACATAAACAATCGAGCCGACGAAGTGGACGGCGATCTTGTCGCTACTGCCGCAGCGAACGATGTCGTCCCAAAGTTGGCGGCATTCCTTCTCGGTCCACGAATAGGTGCGCTGGTAGATAGGGATGACGAACTGCGGTGACTTCTTCAAGAAATCGAGGAGTTTGGCTTCGGTGGCTTTCATAGTGGTTGGCTCACAATTCTCCGGTAAAGGCTTGGTGCAGTAGCGATTTCTTTAATGCCTCCAGCGCGGCGAGCTTTTGTTCGTAGAGGCGGGCGAGGCATTGAGAGATGTCATGGCTAAATGTAACTATCGAAATTGTAAGGAATGGACTTGGCTTTTAGAAAATCCATGAGTTTTGTAATAACGGTAATGTCGCCTTGATAGAGCTGGTTGAGCAATTCAAGCAAAAGCTGATCCTTATGTTCACTCGGTACGGTCAGCCAATACTCGTAATCCAAATCGCCAAAGTGCTCTAGTGGCGTTTTGCCAAGATCCTGCCCTGCCAACTGGAGATTTCCATTTCCAAGAATCTCAGCGTGAATGAACGTTGAAGTTTCTCCTTCAATTTCGCAGAGTTTGATTTTAAGTGGACTGTTGCGAGGTGCGTTACTCATAATAGTTCTCCGGTAAAGGCTTGGTGCAGTAGCGATTTCTTTAATGCCTCCAGCGCGACGAGCTTTTGTTCGTAGAGGCGGGCGAGGCGGTGGGTTTGTTCCTGGAGCGATTCGAGATTGTCCGAGATGCGTCGTTGTTCGGCGAGTGGCGGACGCGCAAACTCGAAGTCCTTAATCTGTTGTCCACTGATGTGCGGAACGCCAATGCCCGTTTGAACGCCAAGAATGTGACTGGTAAAAGCTGAACTGCCGATGAGCAGCTTCAAGAATCGATTGTCGAGATTCGATCCGCCGCGCAGACGAGCAGTTCGCTGAACGAGCAAACATGGCAGGTCATCTGTGGAAATTGTCGCGTGCTTCAATCCAGCCTTCACCCACGGACGATCCATCGCCAACACAACATCGCCTTCTTTAAGTTGGTATCGGTCGTAGTCTCCGGTGTCGTCTGCTGGCCATCTCTTCACATCGTCCCAACGAAGACACCCTTGGATGATGTTGTCGCCACGGAGAAGCTGAATGTCGTCATCGTCGTTGGTGTATTGCGCGCTCTTGAACGCGAACCCTGCCAGAAGATCGATATCCTCTCCAAGTGTTGTTGCCACCCACCCCGGGCCGCGCTGGGTGAAGACGGATTGGAGGTGGCTTTCGAAGAGGGCGCGGGCGTTTTGGAGGTTCTTTTCGGCGTTGGCTTTGGCGGTGGCGAGGCCCTCAAACGCTTCGTCCAGCAGCCCGACGATCCGCTGCTGTTCGGCCAGCGGGGGGACGGGAATCTGGAGCGACTTCACGAATGGAAGTTTGACGCCTTGAACCGTCGCGCCAGTTCCCTCGGCAACGATTACGTCTGCAATGCTCTTGAGCCACCAATAGAGATAACGAATGACAAGAGCTTTGTCGCTGCGCGGAACGATTCCACGCAGGTCTTGATTGATGGCTGTGTCTTGGCCGAGCAAGCACACCTTGCCCAAACCAACGCGAGTCGCGATGACGACATTGCCTGATGGAATGATGTTGGTCGCGCTGCTCTTTACCGCGTCCTTCGTAATCCGAAATTCCGTTTCCGTGATGACATCTTGCCGCATGTCACGAACGGTCGCCCACGGAATGTCGCCCGAATAGAATGCGGGTTTGTCCTTCGGTGGTGTGCCGCCGCCAACGACATCGCAAAGGTCGCCGAGATTCTTCGTCTCCCACCCCTTCCTCATATCACCCCCTTGATGTTGCCCAGCACTTCCGCGCGCCCGGCTGGGTTCGGTTTTCGCCTCACTCATTTTCCACCTCCCGCTTCGTTGCCCCATTCGATCAGCTTGCGTTGCAGTTCCTCTTTGCTGGGCAGGTAGAGCTGGTATTCGCGGGCGTGGATGTTGGCGCCTTTGGGCAGGGTGATCTCGACGATTGCTTTGTTCTTCTGGCGGCAGAGGACGATTCCGATGGTGGGGGTTTCCTCCGGTCGCTTGATCTCGCGGTCGAAGGTGTTCACATACATGAGCATCTGGCCGAGGTTTTGGTGGGTGAGGCGGCCGAGCTTGAGGTCGATGAGGACGTAGCAGCGCAGGAGGCGGTTGTAGAAGACGAGATCGACGAAGAAGTGCTCACCAGCGAAGGTGAAACGGCGTTGGCGGGACTCGAAAAGGAAGCCTTTGCCCAGCTCCAGTAGAAAATGCTCAAGGTGGTCGATGAGCGCGGTTTCGAGGTCGCTCTCGCTGTAACGATGGCTCTCGTGCAGGCCGAGGAATTCGAGGACGAGCGGCTCTTTCAGCACGTCTGAGATCGATGCCACGAGCTGACCTTTTTGCGCGAGCTTGCGGATGCCCGCCTTGTCCCGGCTGAGGGCGAGGCGTTCGTAGAGGCTGCTGTCAAACTGGCGCTTTAGTTCGCGGACGGTCCAGCTTTCGTTAGCGGATTCGATCTCGTAAAAGCTGCGCTCGTCGGGGTTCTTGACGCCGAGGAGGAAGACGTAGTGCGTCCAGCTCAGGCAGAACGGGCGGGGTGGGGTGGATTCGTCAGTCGTTGACTGACCAATTGGGGAAGAGGCAGATTTTGCAGGCAATGATTGTGCAATCTTAGATTGGCCAGTCATTGACTGGCTTTTTCGACTTCTGACCAATTGGCCAGTCATTGACTGACCAATTCGATCTTGGTTCTGCACGAAGAACTGGCGCATGGATTTGAGGTTTGTGAATGAATACCCTCGCCCGAATTCATCGGTCAGCCTCCCGGCCAATTCTCTGATCACTTCCTCGCCGTAAGCCGCGCGGACTTTGCCTTTCATCTCCTCCTGCACGATGCGCCGCCCGATCTCGAAGTTCGTATAAACCTGCACGAGATCCACGCCACGGGCGACGGTGGCGCGGGCGGAGTGGATGAGGCCACGGATGTCTTCGAAGAAGGTCTTGGTGAGTTTCATAGCAGCGCCTTGATGTTGCCTGGCACTTCTGCGCTCTCCGCGTCCCTCGCGAAGATTCTCATTGGTCGCAGGATCACTCATCTTCTGCCTCCTGCACATCCCAAATTTTTAATCGTTCAGCAATCGCTTCGGGGCTGGGCAGTTCCGCTCGATAGGCTTCTGGAAGTTCTGCACTCACGGTGTAAGTGGCCACACCAATTGGACGGCGAGCAGTGCGCAAGGCGTATTCAACCACGGTTTTATTTTTATCCCGGCAGATGATGATTCCAATGGAGGGGTTTTCGTCCGCAAGGCGTTCCTGCGTGTCGAGCGCTTCGAGATAAAACTCCATCTTGCCTTTGTGCTCGGGTTGGAAAGATCGCACTTTGAGTTCAATCGCCACCAAGGCGCGCAGTCGGCGGTGAAAAAGCAGCAGATCAATAAAGTATTCCTGCCCACCCACTTCGAGCCGATGCTGCGTGCCGACAAAGGTGAACAGGCCGCCCATTTCTGAAAGAAAGCTTCGGAGGTTTTGCACCAAGGCGAGTTCCAGTTCGCGCTCGGAATGTTCATCGGCCA
>CALAPX010000001.1 GCA_937888355.1 uncultured Spartobacteria bacterium | reverse complement strand
TGGGGGAAGTGCTGCCGTCGGAGGAGGCTGTGTAGTTTTGGCTATGAGCGGTGAATGGCGTAGCCATCAGAGCCGCTGCCAGAGCGGCCGCGCGGACGAGAGGGAAGCGAGAGCGCGCGGAAAATATCTTGGTCAGGGAGACACGAAAGGGCGGTGGAGGTTGGACATTCATGGGGTTTGAATTGGACTGTGAACACTCCCAATAAAGCACGCATTCGAGAGCGAGTCTTATCATTCCATGTCATAAATATTTCATTTTTTGCTAAAAATCACTTTTCTCAGCCTTCTTGCTTGAATTCTTGGGATCCCACGGGTGGTGCCCCGCAGTTTATGCGGGTCGCAACACGCTCCGCGATTCCTGGCATGTTCTTGACGATGGACCGCTCATCACATGGCTCGCGGGGCACTGACTCGATTATTCTGAAGGTGCTGGAGGCATACTATCAATGTCTCGAAAGTGCTTGTGTGAGTCACGTGTGACTGGCCTGCCGTGGAACGACTTCATGTCCGCAGGCCCGCAGCTTGGCGTATGCGCCTCCAATGCGAGATGACTACGCCACATTCCATAAAGCTAAAAGAGTTCGGCTTTTGGGATTCGAGATCCTTAAGACACCACAGGGATTTGCGCAGAGCTCCCAGCCGGGCGCAACTTGAGGCGCGCTGCATTTTTTAAAAAACCTTAAGTTTTTATTCCCGGCGGGCGTGTGGGTGAAATAATATTCAAGACATCTGCCAAAAATAGGCGAATGTGTACAAAATAAATCGAAATTGTTAATAAGTTTTAGTGGATGATTTGGCGCGTCGCTATTAATTTTAAGGGTCTTTCCTAGATTAGAGGGGGAAGAGGCGAGGTTTTTGAGTAAGGTTTGGTAAAGATTATCATGTCTGTGATTGAAGCGCCATTCGGTTTCTTTGAGGTGGGAAAAGAAGGCATCGGACCGGATACCGCGGAGTCTTGCCAAGCGGGTTTTGGCGTAACTCCAGAAGGACTCAATTCCATTGATGTGCCGGCGTCCCCTGGCGAATTCATTGGCACTGTGGTGAACGCGATAATGCCTGTAGCCTTCGAGAACCAAGCCGTCGTATCCGCGCCATCCATCGGTGAAGATGATGCTCTCGTCGACCGGAGAGACATGTCCCTTAATCATCTTGAGGAGTTCGGCTTTCGAACAATTGGGCAAGGGGGAACAAATGACTCTGCCGCCTCTTTTGAGAAGCCCGACAACTGGAATCTTCCTCGCCGCACCACGCCCGCGAATGCCGCGAACCCTCCGTGGTCCGAAGTAGCTTTCATCCACTTCAACACAACCGGCAAAAGGCGCTGCCTCGGCATTGGCCAATTCAACAACCCGCCTGCGGAGCAGGCTGTAGATGCGGTGAGTCGTGTTCTTGTTGACCTTGGCCAGACGACTCGCTTTGAGCGCTTCCACATCAGCGCAAAACAACGCCAAAATTGCTCGAAATTCACGCTCCGAAATGCGCGCATGCTTGAGATACTTGTTTTTCACTGTCTTTCTTCATATTACGACTCATCCCGAACCGTAATCTAGGAAAGACCCAATTTTAAAATTATGACCCCCATCCAAGACCTGAAGCTCAAAAGAAAATATGGAGGCTTTTTGTTTCTTGCCGAAGACGCGCGTGGTATTCCCTGGCTCAATCCACACCGGCATGAAGCCCTTGAACTCAATCTGGTCGTCAAGGGATCAGTCACGTACGTCATCGGAAAAAGCAGGCATACGTTCAAGGCTGGCGAGTTGTTCTGGCTCTTTCCAAGCCAGATCCACCAAGCGGTCGAGCGAACCCCCGATTCCCAATACTACGTCGCCTCCTTCACCCCTGAGCTCCTCCGTAAAAACGTGAAGACAAACAGGCACAAAGCACTGCTGAGGAAATCTCCTCCAGACCAGATCACCCTGCACTGCATGCTAAGCCCCTCCAATCTCAACCAAGCATGTCAATTGATGCATGCCATCTTGAAGGACGGAGGGGATGCAGATATCCTCAACCGCGAGGCTGGCTTCGGATTGAGTCCCGGGTTTCGATATGAGCACCGGGATTCCGATTTTCTAAACGCGGTGCTGGCACATGTGCTGTTGTTTTGCTGGAAACTTCAATTGGAGGCAGAAAAGCCAAATCCCCCCGCAAAGCTGCATCCGTCTGTGCTCAAGGCCATAACTCTTTTCCGAGAAGGAACCGCACCAGATAGTCTCAAGGAATTGGGAAGACTCAGCGGCGCCAGCCCGACCTACCTAAGCAGGATTTTCAAGGCTCAACTGGGAGTCTCACTGACAGAGTATAAGAATTCCATGCGGTTGGATCGTGCCTGTCAGCTCCACAAATCCTCTATGCGACACATGACTCTCTCCGAGCTGGCCTATGAGTCAGGATTCAAAAGCTACGCACAATTTTACAAACTCTGCCGAAGCAGGTACGGCATGGACCCTAAGGCATTGTTCAAAAATCAATCGTTTGAGAGTTGAGGGGTTTAGTAAAAGCAGATGCTGCGTTGGTATTTGTCAATTCCACAGGCCAGCGGGATCAGCACGAACCATCTGAGCCCGGCACGATCCACACAAAGGCATTCCCGCATGTGGCAGATGACTGATCATTTTATCGAATCACTCCAACCCATCGAGAAACTGCTTGGCTTCGGCGGTGATAGTCTTTTGCTCTGCAGGGGGTCGTTTTTGCCAAGAGCGCACCATCATGCTGGTGCGGGGGTTCGAAGCGAACCGATCGGCATGGCGGTCGTAGAAGTCCCAGTAGAGGAGATTGAAGGGACAGGCGCCAGGGCCGGTTTTTTTGGCAGGATCGTAGGCGCAACCTGCGCAGTAGTTGGACATTTTTGAAATGTAAGCCGCCGCTCCCGCATACGGCTTCGTGGCCATGAACCCGCCATCGGCATGGAGTGCCATGCCGAGCACATTGGCGGCCATGACCCACTCGTGCGCGTCGATGTACATCTCCAAAAACCAGTCGTGTGCCTCCTGCGGGTTGATTCCTGCGAGCAGGCAGAAATTTCCAAGGATCATGAGGCGCTGGATGTGGTGGTTGTATGCCGTGTCACGGGCCTCTCCAATCGTGCAGTGGAGGCAATTGAGATTCGTCTCGGTGGTGTAGAAAAACTTCGGGAGCGGACGGGTGGCATTAAGCGCATTGGAGGCGAGATAAGCAGGCATTTTGACCCAGTAGACCCCATTGACAAACTCCCTCCAGCCGATGATTTGGCGCACAAATCCCTCGACTGCAGCAAGCGGGGCACGGCCGTCTTTGTAGGCCTGCACAGCGGCATCCACACATTCCATGGGAAGGAGGAGTCCAAGATTCAAGGGCCCGGCAATCAAGCTATGAAACATGGTGGGCGAGTCCTCAAGCATGAGATCCTGGTAATCTCCAAAGAGCGGGAGACGCTCGTTGACAAAGCACTCAAGCACTTCGAGCGCTCCTTCGCGCGTGTAGGGAAGCCAGAAGCCCTCCGCCTGGCCCGGGCTATCTGGAAACCAACGGGTCACATCGGCGATGGCCTCCTCGACAATCGGGCAACGCGGACGCTGGCTTGTCGGTGGTCTGGAGGGTCTGGGGGCGACGTCTTTTTTCCAATCCCGCACGGTTTTGCGATTTTCGGCATCGTAGTTCCAAACGCCCCCCTCGGGCTCGCCATCCGAGCGCATGAGAACGCCGAGCGACTGGCGCATGCGGCGGTAGTGGGCCTCCATGAGGAGCCGCTTCTTGCCGTTGGCAGAGCTTAAAAACTCCGCGCGAGGAGTAACAAACTGGCAGGTCGGAGTGAGACGAAGCGGGGTCCCAGTCTGCGCACTGGCTTCCTCGAGGCACTTCTGCTGCGACCAGTTATTGGGCTCCATGACAATCAACTCCGCCGGCCTCCAGCGCTCGAGATGCTCCACCACCGCGTCGCGGAAAGAGGGGACATCAGCGAGCGGAAGGTGCTCGACCTCCCAGCCGTGCCCGCGCAATTCCACGGCAAATGCCCGCATCGCCGCAATATGCAACACCCGCTTGATCTTGTGCGCGGGGCCGGCATCTCTGGGCTCGATCAGGAGCACGCGATCCGTACCGAGCACCCCGGCATCCAGCGCTGAGCTTTCCAATGTGAGTTGGTCTCCGAGGATAAGCAGGGTATTCGCCATAGGGTTCATCTCAAAAGAAAATGCCGGCCCTTGCGAGCCGGCATTTGTGCGAAGGTGGGAGCGCCATATTTTGCGCCCGGGACTTAGTTTGCCTTGGCGAACGTCAGGTTAACCGACTGGGGCTTGCCCCACTGGCGGTCAACCAAGTCCACGCGCCAGAGGTTGTCGCCGAGCGACTCGACTGCGGCGATCCCGCAATTCTCCGAGCTCCCTGCCGCAAGCGGGCGGGCACTGTGGAATGTCAGGCTGCCTTTTTGTGCTCCGGCATCGGAGAGGGTGATGCGGACTCCCCCCTCTGAGGTGGTGATATCATCAATCTCGGTGGCGCCTACCGACAGGTGGAGATTCGAGCCGACAAGAAGTGGCTTATCGCCGATGAGTGGAGTGATACGGAGTAGTGCTGAGGCAAGATGCTCGAGCGGCGCAGTGGAGTACGCATCCTTGGTGCGAGCAATGACCTTGTTTTCCCAGAAATCAAAGACCGCGCACTCGATACCGGTGGGGAGTCCCGCCTTGGCGAAATCGAGGGTCAGCGCTTTCGCAGGCTTCGGCTCGGCTGGTTTGTGCTTGTCCGCTTTGGCATGAGCATCCGTAGTCACGTTGTAAAGGTTCCACACCCCGAAGTTGCCGAATGGGCGCTTGGCGGTGAACCCGAAGGTTGTGTTGTGCGGCGACAGGCCTAGCATGAGGAGCTTCGCCGGCTCGCGGCTGCTTGGACGCATGATTTCGGCGAAGCGCCAAGCCTCGCGTGCATCGGGCGTGTTGAGCGGCTCGCTGGTCATCGCGGTGCCTCCCACAAGGGTCACGATGTTATGCCAGGTCCTCCACAGGCCTTCAGTCTGCGTCTTGCCCACCACCCGGCTCGGAAGTTCCTTGGCGATGTAGGACACATCGGGATCATTCTGCCACCAGACATTATCGTAGATTTGGAATCGCAGGACAGAATCCAGGCAATGCTCGAATCCCGCGGGGTGCGAGTCCGGGCCCACGCGGGCGGCATCGACAAAGCCAATCACCCCACGGGTCGGTGAGCCAAGGCAGGAAAGGATATAGATGTCCTCGCCGGCGGCATCGCGGTACAGGGTGTAAAGCTCGCGGAAGATCTGTAGTCGCGTCTTCGTGGGATCATGGAAGCGGCTTCCAATGCCGTTAAAGTCGATCTTGATATAGCCATAACCGCGATCGCGGGCGTCTTTGATAATGTTGAAGAGGTGCTTCTTCGACTCAGGATGATCGGGCACCACCCAGTTTGCACCGTCCGGGTGGAATGGATTCGCATTCATGAAGCTGGCGATGCCTTGGGCGTTCTTCTGGATCGCATCCGGGAACTGCGTGCAAAACGGGTGCTCCGGGTTGACCATAAGCGGGGCGAACCACACGCCTGGCGTCCAGCCCTTGGCGCGGATATCCTGGGCCACCTTGGCCATGCCGGACGGAAATTTTTTGTTCCCTCTCCAATCGCCGTCCATGATCTGGTAGCCGTCATCGATTTGCAGGATCCCCTTGCCAAAGACATTCGGATTGTCAGCGAGCGTCTTGAGCACGTTGCGGACATGCTCTTCGTCGATCTTTGTGGTCCGGTCATACCAACTGCACCACCCATACACAGGCCCTTTGTTCAGTCGGGCGCCGTGGGTGATGCCGACCCACTTGGTCCAGACATCGGTAGCCATGCGCGGTGTGCCGAAGCATACGAGAAGTTGTTCCCCACGGCGGCTTTCCCCCGGGCGGACCAGGATACCATCCATCTGGGAGTAGGCCTTGAGATTTCCCCCGCGGAATTCAACATGCCCGAAGGCTTCGGGAGGACCGGTCGGACCGATCAAAAAGCCCGAACCGGATTTTTCACAAATCATGACCACCTCATTAAAGCCGCGCTCGACCTCGGAAAGCGGCTGGGCTGGGTCGGCCATCATGAGCGGGGTCAGCAGCCAGTCGGCGGGGTTGGCGAGGGCGAGTTTGCCGCCCAACCCGGTGCTGAGCGTTTCGATCTCATTGAGACGGACCTCTTGATTGCTTTTGTTATGAAAGGTTCCTTGAACGGCAAAGGCGTTCAGCTCCTGCAGGACTTTGATGGTCACCGTGTAGGCGAACTTGCCATCGGGATCGGAATAAGTGGCTGAAGCAGACTCGGCCTTGCCGAAGGGAGTCTCAACAGTGCTCCAATCGGTGGTCTTTTCCAGCGCCGCTTGGTTGCTCAGAATGCTTTTCCGTGTGCCGTCCACATGGAACACAACGCCGGACCCGAAGGAAAATGCCTCGACCCCAGGCGACTGTGTGAGCACCCGCTTGGAATCCTCCGAGAACCGGACGCGTTCACGGGGTTGCGCCGGTGCGGCAATCCCCTGGGCGGCGAGCGCGATGGTTGATAGGAGGAGTACAATGCTTTTTGTAACTGGGATCGGGTGTCGTTTTCTTATCATTTGTGTGTGTTCGTTAAGGGTTGCTCGTGCGTTGCAAAGGGCCTGGAATCATCCACAGTTTCCCGCTCCTGTCATGTCATGCAAATGTGCCACAAACCACCTGGCATCTTTTCTGCAGCTGACGAAGGCTGCCACCCTATTTAAGGAGGGGAGCAATCACCAGACTGATGATCGACATGACGTTGATCAGAATATTCATGGACGGACCGGAGGTGTCCTTGAGCGGATCGCCAACAGTATCTCCAACGACGCAGGCGCGGTGGGCATCGGAATTTTTTCCGCCATGGTGGCCGTGCTCGATGTACTTCTTCGCATTATCCCAAGCGCCACCGGAGTTTGCCATGAAGAGAGCCAGAAGCACGCACCCCAAGAGTGCGCCGACAAGGAAGCCTCCGAGCGTCGTCGCCCCAAGAGAAAATCCGACAATGATCGGCGCTAAAATCGCGATGGCCGCGGGGGCGATCATGCGCTTGACGGCGGCATCTGCTGCGATTTGCACGCAAGCGGACGAGTCCGGCTTCCCGGTGCCTTCTAAAATGCCGGGAATTTCCCGGAACTGCCGGCGGATTTCCTCGATCATCTCCTGTGCTGCCTCGCCGACAGCAGTCAGGCAAAGGGAGCTCACCACAAACGGCACGAAACCGCCGATGAAAATCCCCGCTAGGACACGCGGGTCTGAGAGCTGGAGGATAAAGTCGGGATTGTGGGATTTTACGACATTGATAAAAGCAGCGATGATCGCCAGAGCGGAAAGCGAGGCGGCTCCGATGGCGAACCCCTTGCCGATCGCCGCGGTGGTATTGCCCACCTCGTCGAGCTTGTCGGTGATCGAGCGGGTTTGTTTGCCCATGCCGGCCATTTCGGCAATGCCGCCGGCATTATCAGCAATCGGCCCGTAGGCATCGATCGCCATCGTGATCCCGATGGTGGCCAGCATGCCCACCGCCCCGATGCCGACCCCGTAGAGCCCGGCGAAGTGGCTCGTGCCAAGAATCACAAATGCCACAACAGCGAGCGGGATCGCTACAGAGACCATTCCAACCGCCATGCCGCGGATAAGTACCGTGGCGACGCCAGTGAGGGCCGCCTTGGAAATCGAGCGCATCGGCGCGCCACCAGTATAAAATTCCGTGGAAAGGCCGATCAGGATGCCGCCGAGGGACCCGAGCAGGACGCAATACCAGACGTTGAGATCGACCCCCAAGCCTTGGATCACAAATGCCGCGGCCGCAACGAAGAGAACCGCCGCGCCGATCGTCCCCGTGCGCAGTGCCTTCGCCGGATCGCGGTTCACCGACAGACGCACCAGCATCGTGCCAGCCAAGGAGCAAAGAAGCCCCGTGGAAGCAAGTGCCAGCGGAAGAAAAATGATCGCCGCACGCGTGGTCGAGAGCGCCTCGCACTGAGCCATGGCCAACGTCGAAGCGATCGCCATCGAGGCGATCATAGCATTGCAATACGACTCAAAGAGGTCGGAGCCCATGCCTGCGACATCCCCGACGTTGTCGCCCACATTGTCGGCAATGACGCCCGGGTTGCGGGGGTCGTCCTCGGGAATTCCGGATTCGACCTTGCCGACAAGATCCGCCCCGACATCCGCAGCTTTCGTAAAAATCCCGCCGCCGATGCGATAAAAGATCGCAACCAAAGAAGCGCCCATGGCGAACCCGTGGATGATATGAATTTCCTCTGCTGTTTCTCCAAAAAACACAAAGAGGCCACCCACCCCGACCAGCCCCATCGAAGCGACAGTCAACCCCATGATCGAACCGCCGAAAAAGGCTGTCGACAACGCTGCGCCAGCGCCGCGTTCGCTTGCCGCCAGCGCTGTGCGCACATTCACCCTCGTGGCGCTGAACATCCCAATGAAACCGGCGACCGAGGAACACAGCGCTCCTAGGAAAAACGCCAGCGATTCCCATGGATCTTTAAAAAGAAGGCAGATACCGACCACCACGGTAAACCCTGCAATGAGCCGCATTTCACGCCGCATGAAGACCATCGCCCCGGAGTGGATCATGGAAGCGATTTCTGCAACGCGCCCCTCCCCGCCGGGAAGCACAGCGATTCTGCGGAAGATTGTGAAAGCGATGCCCAGCCCAACGAGGCCAAGCAGGGGAACAAAAACAGCAAAAGAATTCATGTGCGTTTATCTAAAAATTGGTGATCGCAGAATCGAGACGGCTTAATAGCCGCGCATCGACTTGGCGGAGTGCCACCAGAGGGTGTGTTGAGTTTCGAGGGTTTCTTCCGAGGGGAGCGGAAAATGCAGAAAATCTTGGGCGTCTCCGATGAAGAGTCCGCTTTTGATCAGGGGGAATACAATGTCTGGGCTCGGGCTGCGGTTCACAATCTTGGTTGGGTGCTCGCCTTTGTTGAGGACGGCCCGCAAGCACTCTCTCAGATGGTCCACACGCGGGTGCGCAAAATTTTCCACCTCTTTCGAATCCGGATCCATCGCCAAGGCACCGAGACGCAAGTCCACAAATGCCAACCTCGGGATCGACACCAACTTGTCCGCAGCAGTGACCAATTCACAAAACGCCTTGGGATCAAGGCAGGAAGCGACCTCTGGGTATACAGGAGCCATTTCCTGGTAGAGGAACAACCGCTCGTCCACAGCCGGCTTCCACTCCCCCTGATCGAGCTTCAAGGCCAACCCCGCCGGCGTCGTAAGGTAGGCATTCAAAATCGCCCCCAGAGGAACCCTCGGCAGAACATTGTACACAGCGACATAGGTCGATCGGCGCGGGCCACCGTCTGCATGTGGCCGGAACCGCTCATACGCCTTCTCCATTGGGAACGCCGACAGGTCGGCCCCCGGATCCAACTCAAGAAAGATCGCCGGTCCCTCGGTCGTTCGCTTGTTGCCTGTCGCCGTGTAGGCCCCAAACTGATTCGGGGCGAGGTGCGAAAGAATCAAGGATTCCGGGATCAGAGAAAGATACAGATGCGTCTTCATAGGGGTAAGAAAATTGAAATGAGGGCCACCGGGGAAACAGCCCCCTATTTTCTACCTCAAGCCCCCCACCTCTCTGCAATCATAAAATCGATCGTTGGGATTTTCTGTTTGCTAATGCACCTAAAGCGAGATGCACTGCCCGCTTCTACAGGCTGGGCAAGAGCCGATTTATTTTGCAACCCCATGCCGACACTTGAGAGAATCAGTTCGTGGGCGCAAAGGCGCCCACGTTCGGAGGAAATCCAATACCCCGAGAGGAGATGCATGCCCACGCTGAAAACGCCCTCTCACTGCCCGAGCGGGATATTTTGGGCGTAGAGTTTTTTGACTTTGTAGGCAGCGGGAGTCGTGGCTGTCGCGAGAGTCTCGATATCCACTTCGACAAGCGTCTTGGTTAATTACTCGGAGCCAATGTTGCCCGACTGATCGAGAGCCTGGGCATAGGCGTAGATCGTGAAGAAGGAACTGCGAGTTTTGACGGCAGGAATCCAGGCACTGGCTCGGCCTTCGTTCCATTTGAAGTGGCTGCTGCCGATGTTCCCACCATTCTGGCCATCCACAGTATCGGCGACATCATGGCCGAGGCCATCCACTCGTGGTTCCAGTCCGAGCCAAACCTCGCCCTCCTCGAGTCCCTCCGCGCCGCCGGACTCAACTTCGGCGAACTCGACGAAGCTGCCGCGCCCTCCGACAACCGCCTCGCTGGCACCACATGGGTCCTCACAGGCACCCCCTCGATCTCACGCGAGGAGGCCAGCGACGTCATCCGCCGCCTCGGCGGCAAAGTCACCGGCAGCGTCAGCAAAAAAACCACCCACCTCCTCGCCGGCG